>JBIIRE010000031.1:0-15291 GCA_044341655.1 Ilumatobacteraceae bacterium
CACTTCCAAGGAGCTCAATCCCGAAACCATCAAGAGGGCCTGGAGCAATCTCAGTTTTACTTACGATCCAATTGCTAGTTCGTTGGAGAGGTGCAAAGACAACGCCGTTGCCGTCGGATTATTGGATCCGGTTGATCTAGATGGCATTTACGATTTGTCGCTACTGAATTCTGTTTTGAAAAAACGTGGTCTTGAAGAGATTGGAGTTAAATGAATTCCGCTTCTGGTCCGAGTGTCCGTCTTGCAGGAGTTTCAAAGATTTATGGAACTCGCCACAAGCAAACTTTGGCTTTGGATTCAATCAGCCTTGATGTTGCTCCTGGGGAGTTTGTGTGTCTCGTCGGCGCTTCAGGTTGTGGAAAATCAACTCTGCTGAATCTGGTTGCTGGGCTCGATTCAGCGACCGCTGGAAGCCTCGAAGTAAATGGTCGCACGGCGCTCATGTTCCAAGAATCAGCACTATTTCCGTGGTTGACTGCTGCGGGAAACATTGACCTTGCACTTCGGCTTGGTGGTGTGCCGAAGAATGAACGCCCCACACGAGTGGCGGAACTCCTTGAGTCGGTGCACCTGCAGGATTTCGCCAAGAAGCGACCGCATGAGTTGTCTGGTGGCATGCGTCAACGCGTTGCGCTGGCGCGTGCATTTGCTCAAGATGCAGAGATCCTTCTCATGGATGAGCCCTTTGGAGCGCTTGACGCTATGACACGTGACATTCTCCACGACGAGTTGGAGAAGCTATGGCGCGAACGAAAGTTCAGTGTGTTGTTCGTTACGCACAATGTTCGTGAAGCGTCACGCCTTGGTGACAGGGTGTTGGTTCTCACAAGTCGCCCAGGAAAAGTGGCGCACGAGATTGAAGTCAATATTCCGCGGCCACGAAGAATTGACTCGCCTGAGGTGAGTTCACTTTCTGCGGAGATTACCCAGCGTCTGCGTGAGGAGGTACGTCGCCATGCCAACGACTGACGGAGTGAATGAGTCAGATCTGAATGATCAAGAACTTGCTGGGCTGGACAAACTTGAGAGCGCACCAAGTATCGGGCGTAATACGGCTGCATCGGTGTGGTCCAACCTTTGGCCAAAGATCGGTGCGTTAGTTATTGGTTTGTTCCTTTGGCAAGTAGTGGTGTGGTCGGAGTGGAAGCCCGAATACATCCTTCCTGGGCCCGGGAAAACTTTCAGCACGTTATGGGAGATGTTGCGTGAAGGCACGATCTGGGAAGCCACGCTCACCACGATGCGGCGCGCGTTTGTTGGCTATTTCGCTGCAGTTTTAATTGGGCTTGTTATCGGCGGACTCGTTGCACGAATTCGTGCCGTGCGGGCGGCGTTTGGTTCGTTCATCACGGGAATACAAACCATGCCATCCATCGCATGGTTCCCGCTTGCGATCGTGCTGTTCCAGCTCTCAGAGCGCGCGATCTTGTTTGTGGTGGTGTCAGGTGCTGCCCCCGCAATTGCAAACGGGCTCATCTCTGGTGCGGACAACATCCCACCGGTGTTGTTGCGTGCAGGCAAAGTGCTCGGAGCTCGTGGTTGGAATTCATTTCGGCACATTGTGTTTCCAGCGTCACTACCTGGCTTGGTGTCTGGGTTGAAGCAAGGCTGGGCATTTGCATGGCGCAGCCTGATGGCGGGCGAGCTACTCGTGATTATCAAAGGCAAACCATCAATAGGTTCGTTGTTGCAGGAAAACCGGGCCGTGAACGATTACCGCGGCCTGCTCGCTGTGATGATCGTGATTCTGGTTATCGGGATCATCGTGGACTCGGTGGTTTTTGGCCGACTTGGAAAGGCAATCCGCCGTCGGTGGGGTCTCGAGCAGTAGAAATCCTCATGCCATGGATGCTCTTGATTGGTGGCAGAACAAGCAGGGCATCGGAAGTGACATGACGGTAACAACTCGCCAGGAGATCACGAAGTGGCTTGCTGATGAGACCGGCATCCCGTACTGGGTTATTGCCCACGAGACGGGTCGATCCCGCTAACAAAATGTCTTTGGCGCTTGCCAAAACTGTGCTTAACGGGGTTACTATTTGAACAACGCCATACATAGGGGGTAGTGATGCAGTTAGAGGACATGATTCTCATCAGCGTGGATGACCACGTAGTTGAGCCGCCCGGACTTTCCGATTACTTCAAGGATCACGTTCCTGCGAAGTTCAAGGACCGCGTTCCGCGCGTGATTCGTCGCGAGAATGGAACTGATGCTTGGCTAATTGAGGGCACCGAGATTTCGACCTTTGGTTTGAATGCAGTGCAGGGTCGCCCACCGGAGTCATGGGGTTCGGACCCAGGCTCCTTTGATCAGGTTCGCCCAGGCACACACGATGTGCACCAGCGCATCAAAGACATGGACGCCAACGGTGTTCTTGCCGCAATCAACTTCCCGTCATGGCCGGGAATGGGTGGTCAGTTCTTCATGCAGAACACCGACCACGAATATGTAGCGGCGATGACCCGCGCATACAACGACTGGCAGATCGAAGAGTGGTGCGGTTCGTACCCAGGTCGCTTCATTCCGATTGGCATCAGTGGCTTCATGCTCGGTGCTGACTGGATGGCCGAAGAAATTCACCGTATTGCTGCAAAGGGTTGTCACGCCATCTCGTGTCACCCAGACGGATACCGCTTCGGCGCACCGGACTATCACGGTGACGAATGGGATCCGGCTTGGAAGGCCTGCGAAGAGACCGGCACAGTTGCCGTGTTCCACTTTGGTGGAATGCCAAACTTCATGCCGCGCACACCTTTCTCGGTTATCCCGCAATCAATGCCGTTCCAGACTGCGATCTTCGCTGGTGAACTCCTGTGGTCACAGATGTTCATCAAGTTCCCGAAGCTCAAGGTTGCGCTCGCAGAAGGTGGCATCGGCTGGGTGCCATACTTCCTTGAGAAGGCAGACTTCGTTTACGAACATCACCGCGCATGGACCGGAGCTGATTTCGGTGACAAATTGCCAAGCCAAGTGTTCCGTGAGCATGTGCAGACCTGCTTCATCGATGACACCACCGGTTTGAAGCTGCGTCATGACATCGGCATCGACATGATCACCTGGGAATGCGACTACCCGCACTCGGATGCAACGTGGCCGATCTCGCCAGAGACCCTCTGGAAGTCAGTTCAGGCAGCCAAGCTCACTGACGAAGAGATTCACAAGGTGAGCTGGGAAAACGCAGCGCGTTGGTATCAGTTTGATCCATTCCAGCACCGCGACCGCAAGGACTGCACCGTTGGCGCATTGCGCAAGAACGCTGTTGGCTGGGACACCACGCCCCGCGAATACGGAGACCTTTCACACGCAAAGAGCCTAGATAAGGGCAATGCAACCGCATTCCTTGCTAAGCAAGGAGACGTTTCGAAGGCTTCCACCAAGTAGTCAAACTTGAACAACTTGAAATGGCCGGCTGAGAAATCAGTCGGCCATTTTTAGTTGCAGGACCTTGCCGTCTATATCGGATGCGAAAACACCACCGCTAGTGGCATCAACGGACACAATCTTTCCGAGTGAATCGGTGAGCGTATGCAACTCGAATTCATCTTGGCTCACTCGCTCGAGTGCGTAGATCTCACCTGAACAGAAATCCGAGAACAAGTACCACTCAGCGATTGGCTGAAGCGCCTCTCCAGCTACGGCGCCACCACTGATTGAACATCTGTTGTTTTCATGAGGGTAGGAGAACACGGGTGCGGTGTGGTTCGGCGCCGACTGATCTTTGTTGAACACTTGATCGGCCTCAAAAGCGCTCCAACCAAAGTTCGCTCCTCGGCCCGCGAGTTCACCACCGTTTGGCGCAACGAGATTGACTTCTTCCCAATCGCGCTGTCCCACATCGGCGATCCAAAGGTTGTCGTTGGCGATGGTGAATCTCCAAGGATTTCTGAGTCCGTATGACCAGATTTCGGGTAGCGCATCGGGTTCATTAATAAACGGGTTGTCCGAAGGGACGGTGTATTCAGCGTTGTCTGTGGGCCATGGTGTGATGCGCAGAAGCTTGCCTAATGGGCTCGCAAGGTTCAGAGCAACTCGATCTGGATCATTGGCTGCACCACCGTCGCCAGTGGCGATGAGGAGCGAGCCGTCTTCGGCACCGAACATTCCACCGCCATTGTGGTTGGGGTATGGCTGCTCGATCGTCATCAGAACGCGTTTTTTGCTGGTGTCGAACACTCCGTCTGCATCGCTTGGATATCCAGCGATCACGGTGTCACCCTCGAGATTTGTGTAATTCACAAACCCCCACCACGATTCATCTGAGTGACGCACAAAAGCGAGGCCAAGTAATCCCTGTTCGCCAGATGCCTTGGTGTCTGTGGTCATGTCGAGCACCACGCCAAGGTCATCGCCCGATCGATTGAATGCTTGCACCTGGCCGATTCGGTCCACGATGAACAAAATGTCCTCTTGTGGGTCACGCTCCACCACCGCCACTGGCTGCTGAACTGTCGCGAATTCGGTTGCGGATAGCGCCACGGGTTTGGCGGTTCCAGGCGCCGTGGACGAGACATATGTTGGTTCGGGCGTGGCAGATTCATCGCTCCCGCAGGCAGCCACCCCTGCCACCAAAGTGACTACGAGAACGACGTGTGAATACCTGAGTCTGCTGTGGGCCATACCCAAACGCTACGAGGGTGGCAGGCATTTTGTGGGCGCTTTGCCGAGCCGTGCTCATCGGGGTACGGTAAATCGTTAGCGCGGTTGATATCCGCTCAAACTTGGGGGAAACATGGCAGGAAACATTGGCGAACGCCGCATGCTGATCGACGGAAAACTGGTCGATTCTTCGAATGGAAAAACATTCGACAACATCAACCCGGCAACGGAGGATGTACTTGGCCCGGTTGCTGACGGCACCAAAGAAGACATGAATCGTGCCATCGATGCTGCTCGCAGGGCGTTCGATGAGACCGATTGGTCGACCAACAAAGAATTGCGCAAGCGCGTACTCCGCCAGATGCACGACGCTCTTGTTGAGGAACGAGAAGAGCTTCGTGAAGAGCTCATCAATGAGGTTGGTTGCCCGCGAACCGTTACCTACATGGCCCAGCTCGACTGGCCACTTGAAGACGGCCTTCTCTACCCAATCCGCATGATTGATCAGTTTGAATGGGATCGGGACATGGGTGTGCACGAAAGTGCAATGGGTAAGAGCCAGCGTTTTATCTGGAAAGAGCCAATGGGAGTGGTCGGCTCGATCGTGCCGTGGAACTACCCATTTGAAGTGACCATCAACAAGGTTGCTCAGGTTCTCGCTACTGGCAATACAACCATTTTGAAGCCAGCGCCCGACACCCCATGGAACGCAACTCGCCTCGGTCGTATCGTTGCAGAAAAAACTGACATGCCAGCGGGTGTGTTCAACGTTGTCACCTCTGCAGATCACATGGTTGGCGAGGAGCTCACTCTTTCCCCGAAGGTTGACCAGATTTCATTCACTGGCTCCACACGAGTTGGTAAGCGAATCATGGAACTTGGTGCTCCAACCTTGAAGCGTGTCTTCCTTGAACTCGGTGGCAAGTCTGCTGCGATGGTGATGGACGATGTGGATATCGAAGCGTTGATTCCGATGCTGGCATTCGGTGCATGTGTTCACGGTGGTCAGGGCTGCGCAATGCAGACCCGCGCACTTATTCCTCGCCAGTTCTACAAGCGGTCACTCGAAATCCTTGAGGCTGCATTCCAAAACTTCCCATACGGTGATCCTCAGGAAATGGGCGTCATGATGGGACCACAGGTGAGCAAGCTGCAGCGCGAGCGGATCCTTGGCTACATCGAAAAGGGCAAGGCCGAAGGCGCTCGACTTATCGTCGGTGGCGGCCGCCCGGAAAAGCATCCAAAGGGCTGGTTCGTTGAGCCAACACTGTTTGCCGATGTTGACAACTCCATGACGATCGCACGCGAAGAGATCTTTGGTCCAGTACTGGCTGTGATTCCTTACGACAATGAGGAACACGCAATTCAGATCGCCAACGACTCAATCTACGGACTCTCTGGCGGTGTTTACACCACGGATCACGAGCGCGGCGTACGTATTGCGCGCCGTATTCGTACCGGTTCGTTCTCGGTCAACGGCGGCGGCTGGTACGGCGCCGATATGCCATACGGCGGTTACAAGGACAGCGGAATTGGTCGCCAGAACGGCATCGAGGGTTTCAACCAATACCTCGAAACCAAGATCGTCGCCTGGCCAGCTCCTTGATAATTGCCCTAGGCAATGGCTGAGGGGACATGACCGCCAAAGAGGTTCTCGTTGTCACCGGATGCGGTGGCATGGGCATTGCAGTAGCACGTCGTCTTGGCGCGGGTCGCAGTGTTATTCTGGCGGACTACAACTCAAAGATGTTGTCCCAAGTTGGCGAGATGTTGCACAACGAGGGCCACGACATCACCACCGTTGAATCTGACGTCTCGAGCCAAGAGTCAGTTCGCAATCTGGTTTCGATTGCGGCATCCAAAGGCGAGATCAAGGTCATCGTGCACACAGCCGGTGTTTCGCCAGTGCAGGCCACCCCTAAACAAATTGTCGAGGTAGACGTGATGGGCACGGCGTATGTAATTGACGAATTTGTGGAAGTGGTCGGCCCTGGTGCGGTGCTTATTTGCATTGCGTCAATGGCCGGCACTTTGATGCCCATGGCTACAGACATCGAACATCTGCTGGCAACCACGCCAACAGCAGAGTTGGCAAATTTGGAGATCCTCAATCCAGCGACGATGGATTCCGGATCGGCTTACAGCATTGCCAAGCGCGCAAACCAAGTGCGTGTGCAAGTTTCGGCAATGCAGTGGGGCGCAAAAGGCGCACGCATCGCTTCGATAAGTCCTGGAATCATCTCAACTCCAATGGGGCAGCAGGAGTTGAAGGGTGCTTCGGGCGATGCAATGCGTCAAATGATTGAAGCTTCAGCAACGAAGCGGATAGGCACTCCCGATGACATCGCGAACGCGGTTGCTTGGCTTGCCGACCCTGCTACATCTTTTGTTACGGGCATCGATCTCCTGGTTGATGGCGGTGTAGTGGCAGCGCTTCGCTCAATGGGAGTGCGCTGAGTTATCGCCAGTACATAGGGGGGAACATGAATTACTCGGGTAACACGGTGTTGATTACTGGTGGTAACGCGGGTATCGGTCTTGAGATGACCCGCGCGTTCCATGCAAAAGGCTGGACCACGGTTATCTGTGGTCGCAATCAGGTGACCCTTGATTCCGCGAGTCAGGAGATGCCGGGGTTGACCGCGATTCAATGCGATGTTTCAGTGGAAGCAGATCGTGATCATCTCTTCAAAGAAGTAGCCGCAAAGTTTGGCTCAGTTGATGTCTTCATCAACAATGCTGCGATCAATAAGGCGCATGACTACGCGGATCCCTTCACTCTGAGTAGTGATCATGCTCGTGATGAAATTGGTATCAACTACATCGCGCCAATAGAGCTCACACGTAAGTGGCTTAAGTTGCGTGCTGATTCGGGTCACGCAAAAGACTCAAGCGGTCTAGTAATGATCAACACCCCCGGCTCTCTAATCCCGCTTGAGGCCAACATCATGTACTGCTCGACAAAGGCTGGGCTGCACATGTTCACCCTCATTCTGCGACGTCAACTGCGGGAATCAGGAGTGAGGGTGATGGAAGTTTTCCCACCAGGTCTAGAGACTGGCTTGGCGAGCGATCTTGCGGTTCCAAGCCAAGGGCAAAAACCCGAATCTGCACTACGTGACACAAGTGTGGCAATTGTTGATTCAATCTTGAACGGTGACGAAGTGATTCTTCCGCATCGTGAGTCTGAGTTCTTGTACAACAACTTTGCGCCAAAACTTGATCCTGATTTGATCGACAAGATGAATCTCGGTGTTCAGCGACGTCCAGGTTGGAACGAATAATTTAACGACGATCCATAAAGAATTGAACAGATAGGAATAGATAATGGCAGCAGTTGAACTAACTACCGTCGGTGAGGGGATCGCCCTCATCACAATGAATCGTCCGGACCGGCTGAATGCCATCGATGGCGAGCTGATGGACGGCATGTATGCCGCAATCGATGAAGTAAGCAACATCAATAAATGGCGAGTGGCAATCCTCACTGGTCAAGGGCGCGGGTTTTGCGCGGGGGCTGATCTCAGTGGCACAGGAAAAGCTTGGGTGCCTCAAGCACGAACCCGGCTCAAGACGAACTTCGACATGCAAGAGCGTTGCACGAACATGTTCACAGAGATCTATGAGAGCCCCACACCTTTTATCGCAGCGGTCAATGGTGCCGCGGTAGGCGGTGGGCTCGCTTTTGCTCTTCACTGCGATGTTCGGATTGCGAGCACCGAGGCGCGGTTTGGATCGGCATTCATAAAAGCCGGATTTTCTTCAATGGACATGGGTACCAGTTACCTACTGCCACGGATCGTTGGTGCGGGCGCGGCGCGCGAAATGATGTTGACGGGTCGCGTGGTCGAGTCAGAAGAAGCTTTCCGAATCGGTTTGGTTCATGAGGTCACAGCACCAGGCTCACTCATCGACGATGCGGTTGTAATGGCTAATCGCATCGCGGCGAACAATCATCTTGGTGTTTGGCAAACCAAGATCGGCCTCAACGCCGCGTTGGATGCTCCTGGATTGCGTCACGCAAAAATGATTGAAGACCGAATTCAAATGTTGACCGCTTTCACCGGCAACCCGGCTGAAGCCGCGAAAGCCTTGATGGAAAAACGCACAGCTACGTGGGAGGAACTCTGATGTCTGGTCGTCTTAAAGGCCGAGTTGCGATAGTTACTGGAGCAAGTCGAGGACTTGGGCGGGCGATTGCGGTTGCGCTTGGCGCAGAAGGTGCGCAAGTTGCAGTTGTCGCTCGAACTGAACAAGTGTGGAACGACAAGTTGCCAGGAACGATTGGCGAGACTGTTGCGGCGATTGAAGCAGTTGGCGGAACTGCAATAGCCATTCGCGGAGACCTTTTGGAACCAGGCGATGTGCAACGTATTCACGCTGAGGCCAAAGCCGCACTCGGACCCGCATCAATCCTCGTTAACAATGCCGCTTTTACAGCTCCTGGCAGACCACCAAAACCGGGAGAAGATGCAAAACCTAAAAAGTCCGAAGCCAAAACTGCATCAGCCGTTAAGCAAGCCGATTGGCCGGCGTTTCTTGGAACACCGCTTGGTGCATTTCGCCGGCACTTTGAGATCGCGGTGTTTGCTGCTTACGAACTCACTCAACTTGTTGCAGCGGACATGATCAACAACGGTGGCGGAGCGATAGTGAATATCAGCTCTGGTGCATCACGCATGCCTGGTGATGGCCCCTACGGCGATCGTGCTGCGGGAATCCTCCCTGGGTATGGAGGCTCCAAAGCGGCACTGGAACACCTGACACAATCGGCAGCCTTCGAATTGCAACCGCACGGCATCTCGGTAAACGCTTTGTCACCCTCGATGGCAATTCGTACACCTGGTGTGGATTATTACTCGCAGACGTTTGACAACTACGGGTCAGCCGAAGACTTCGCCGAAGCTGTAGTGCGCCTTTCAATCGTTGATCCCACGCAGGTCACGGGGCGAACCATGGGGCACTTTGAAGTGCTGGATGGAACTTATTCACCGTTCACAAGCCAAATCTGAGTCAACACCCGTCCTGAAGGGAAAGAACATGCAGTCGCAGGAGCATAAAGGCAGAGTCGCGATCATTACAGGTGGTGGTCGAGGATTCGGTAAGGCTTTCGGTCACGCGTTGGCCTCACGCGGGGCACATGTCGTTCAGGTGGATATTGACGCCGAGGTTGGAGAACAAGCGGCCGCAGAAATCCGTAGAGCTGGTGGTTCAGCGAGCGCATTTGCTGCAGATGTCAACGACGATGAACGCATATCCCAGCTCATTACGGACACAGTGAACAACTACGGGGGAATTGACATCCTCATCAATAACGCCGGTCTGCACTCGGCTGAATTTGCGGTACCGATGGCAACTACTGGTGTCCCGCGATTGCGACGGCTGTTTGACACAAATGTGATGGGCACGATTGTGTGCACGCTTGCCACCCAAGATGCGATGAAGGGGAGACCCAACGCGTGCATCATCAATATCTCGTCTGCTGCAGGTTACGGCGCTGGTACCGCATACGGGGTCACGAAACTTGCAGTACGTGGGCTCACAATGGCCTCTGCGCGCGAGCTCGGACCATTCGGCATCCGTGTCAACGCGATTGCGCCCGGTCTGATTTTCACTGAAACAATTCGTGAGGAATTACCACCTGAGATGGTTAAAGGTGTGATGGCGCAACAGATACTTCCTATTGAAGGTGAAGAACGCGACATTGTTGAAGCAATGCTTTATCTCGTTTCAGAACAGGCGCGCTTTGTATCGGGAGAAACCCTTCGCGTTTCTGCCGGACTCTCAATGTCAATCGGTTAACGAAAGCTTCTAGCGTCGGTCTTGAATGAATGGGAATTTGGCCCGCGTGTCAGCAACAACTTCAGGTTCAATATCCCCGTAGATGATGCATTCGTTGTCACCGGCCAAAGCAATGTCTGAGCCCCACGGATCAACGATCAGACTTTCGCCACCGTAGGCAACTGCGCGGCCCTCGCCGACACGATTGCATCCAATTACGTAGGCCTGATTTTCAATTGCGCGTGCGCGCAATAATGCCGACCAATGACCTTGACGTTTGATCGGCCAGTTGGCGGGCACTAGGTATAGATCTGTTTTGGGTGCAAGCTGCCAGAATTCGTCAGCAAAACGAAGGTCGTAACAAACAAATAGCGAAGTTCTGACACCTTCGATGTTCAGCGTGAGAAATTCAGAGCCTGGCCGTACATGGTCTGCTTCTCCACCGAACGTAAATGGGTGAATCTTGTGATATCGGTACTGTTCGCCCTCAGGGCTCACCACGACAAGCGCGTTCACCATCGGCGCTCCATCGCCGTTGTCAGTGGCTTCAAGGCACGATCCAGCAATCCAGATTTTGTGGGATTGGGCCATCGCAGCGAGAAATTGCGACGAAGGACCGCCAGCTGGTTCTGCAACCGATGGATCTTCAACTGCGAATCCTGTCGCGAATGTTTCTGTCAAAACAACAAGGCGGGCACCAGCGAAAGCCGCCTCGCCGATCATCGGCTCCAAACGCCTGAAGTTGGCATCCCGATCACACCAAGCGATGTCGTGCTGGATTACCGCAACTTTCATGTGAGAAGGCTAATCAACGCCATCTTTCAAGTCTCAATATGAGGAGTAACATGAAAACCGTTGCAACTTGATGGATGGGGGTCCTATGTATGCAGGGGGAGATAAGAGTGCATTGGCTTATGAACGGTCGGCGTGCCCAATGGACTACTTCGCCAAATTGCGGGCGGCTAATACGACTAAGACCGAAGAGTTTCCTGGTCTCGTTGTGCTCTCAAACCGGTCAGATGTTGAGGGTGCTCTTCGTGATTGGGAGACCTTCACATCGGCCTTCGGTGGGATCAATGGACAAGATGAGCCCCTGATCCCACTGAACGTTGATCCACCAGAACACGTCAAGTACCGGCGCCTGCTTGATCCTTACTTTGCACCCAAGAAGATGGCAAGTCTCCAGCCGGCTGTAGACAAGCACACAAATGATTTGATCGATCAGTTCATTGACAAAGGTGCATGTGATTTTTCCGAGGACATTGCGGTTCCATTGCCATGTTCCACATTTCTCAGCCTCTTTGGACTTCCGTTGTCGGAGTTTGATCAGTTCATTAAGTGGAAGGACTATTTGCTTCGTGCGGAAGCTTTCACATCGAGTTCTGAAGAAGCCGATGCGCTTCGCCGCCAGACCGCGGTAGATGTCTGTACTCTCATGGCCACCGAGGCATATGCAAGGCGTGCAGCACCAAAAGATGACCTGATCACTTACTTAGTTGAGAGTGAGATTGATGGACGCAAGTTGACCGATAGCGAAATTGTTCGTACTTGCATGCTCTTTTTCACCGCTGGCCTAGACACAGTGACTGTGTCACTTGAGTGCATTTTTGCCTACCTGATTGCACAGCCTGAGGCACGCAAGATGTTGGCAGAAGAGCCTGGCTCAGAAATAAACCTTGTTGAAGAACTGCTGCGAAGCGAAACACCTGTGCAGATGGTTTCGCGAGAAGCCACACATGATCTGGTTTTGTCTAATGGCGAGAGTGTGAAAGCAGGAGACAAAGTGATGATCGCTATAGCGTCGGCAAACTTGGATCCAAATGGTCTGGAAGGCGCCGACACCATTGATGTCCGGAGGGGAGACATGCGTAACTTTGCCTTCGGTGGGGGTCCGCATCGTTGCCTTGGTTCAAATCTTGCGAGAATGGAGCTGCGCACAGTTGTGCGCCGCTGGCATGACAGAATCCCTGAGTACTCCCTTGCACCAGGTGAAAAGGTCATTTGGAACAGCTCGGTTCTGCGAGGTGTAGACCACCTGCCACTCGTGTGGGCTAAATGAAACTGAGAATTGATGCAGAACTTTGTGAAGGGCACGGGCGTTGTTGGGACTTGCTGCCCGAACTCGTGGATGCCGATGACCATGGTCACGGATTCTTGATTGACCCCGATGCATCAGTGCCACCCGAACTAGAACGAAAAGCACTGGAAGCCGTGCGAGCCTGCCCAGAGTGCGCCATCACCGTAGAGTGAAAGAGCAAGGATCGAGGGGAAAGTAAATGGATCTTGAGTTCACTCTTGAGGAGCGCTCGTTTCGGGAGGAAGTTCGAACTTGGCTTGAAGAAAACAAGCCTTCTGAGCCGCGCCCAAAATCGGACGATCTCGAACAGCGCAACTACGACCTTGCGTGGCAACGCACGCTTTATGACAACGGCTGGGCTGGCATCGCCTGGCCCAAGGCTTATGGGGGTCGTGAACTCGGCACTATCGCTCAGTTGATCTGGTTTGAGGAATACGCCAGGGCAAAGGCTCCGTATCTCGGAGCCAACTTTGTTGGCATCAATCACGGAGGACCCACTCTGATTGCTCGCGCGACTGAGGAGCAAAAAACGTTCCACCTTCCCAAGATCTTGAAAGGCGAGGTGGTGTGGTGTCAGGGTTTTTCAGAGCCCGGCTCGGGTTCTGACCTCGCTTCGTTGTCTGCAAAAGCCGTGGTCGATGGCGATCAACTCGTAATAACTGGTCAAAAGATTTGGACGAGTTTTGCGCACATTGCCGACTATCAGGAGTTGCTTGTTCGTACAGATCCAGATGCGCCAAAGCACAAGGGCATTAGCTGGGTCATCTGTGACATGCATGCGCCCGGAATTACGATTCGTCAAATTCCCACCATCATTCGCGGCGCTGAATTTTGTGAAGTGTTCTATGACGAAGTGAGATTGCCGCTAAGCAGTGTCGTAGGAAACTTGAATGATGGATGGAGTGTGGCAATGTCCACGCTCTCCTTTGAACGCGGCACTGGTTTCATGGCCGCGATCATTGAGCTGACAACGACAATCGAAGAACTCATTGACATTGCGCGACACAAGAAGAGTCCGGATGGGAAGCGCACCTACTTCCAAGACGATGAATATCGGCGCAAGCTGCTTTCATTGAAAGCCGAGATTATGGCTCTTCGTTCGGCGACCTATAGGGCGATCTCGCGCAATATGCGTCAAGATGCGCCTGGTCCAGAGGGCTCGATCCTGAAATTGGTCATGTCTGATCTCAACCAAAAACTTGCAAGGCTCGGTGTGGATATTTTGGGTATTGAAGCCCTGGCCTTTGGAGGTAGCCATCGAGACGGCGGGGTCTCAACTGCCGCTTGGCTTGGCTCGTTCTCTGGGTCCATCGCCGGTGGTACTTCAGAGATTCAACGCAATATCGTGAGTGAGCGTGTGCTCGGAATGCCTCGGGGATAGGAAACAACTATGGACATGATGCAGTCACCAGAGCAGGATGAGATCGAACGCACGGTCGCGGCATTTCTGACCGAGAAGTTCCCAGTTCGGGGCCATGGTCACTCTTTCAAACGAACAGAGCCAGAGATTGCAGACGAACTATGGCAAGAGTGTTGCAACCTTGGTTGGTTGTCACTCGGACTTTCCGAAGATGCAGGTGGAGTTGGTTACGGTCTGGCGGAAGAAGCGATCTTGTTTCGTGAACTCGGTCGCGGACTCGCCCCAGGCCCTTTCTTGTCTGGTGTTTTGGCTGCCCACGTTGCGGCCGCAGCGGGCGACCATGAATTAGTTGCAAAGATCATCTCTGGCGAGGTGCGAGTTGCCTTGGCCACGCCACTGAACGCAGATGAAGCCTCCGCGAGTTTTTCTGGCGACATTTCATTGGTCCATACCGAACGTGCTGACTATGCAGTGATGATTACGCCGGATAAGTCAGCGATTTACGCGATGGAAAATGTGGCCGTTGAGCAAGTTGATTCAGTTGACATCTCTCTGGCAGTCGGGCGGGCCAAGTTCGACAATGTTCATGCTCTGCATCTTGTCGACTCAGGCGCATCGTCGCTATATGAGAGGGCGCTCATACTTGCCGCTGCAATTTCCGTTGGCATGGCGATTGAGGTAATGCGAATATCCGTTGAGTACTCAAAAACACGGGAACAGTTCGGTAAGCCCATCGGCTCGTTCCAGGCCCTCAAGACCTATGCCGCATACATGGCTTCGCGCTGCGAGCTGGCCGAGTCACAGTTGTTTTTCGCCGCACTTGCGGTGGAAGCGCGATTCGAAAGCGCCCGCAGTGAAGCCTTGGCCGCGCGATTTAACGCCAACGAGGCTGCACGAATGAACGGTGAGCACGCGATCCAGATACATGGTGGATACGGCTACACAACTGAGTACACGCCGTATCGGTTTGTCACGCGCAACCATGTGATCGAACGGATTATCACCCTTCGATCAGCTGTCATTGATGCAATTTAGGGTTGCCTAAAACCTTGTTGTCGCAAATGACGAACTTAACTACTGATTGACTCCAGAAGAATTACAGGAATTTCCCGTGAAGTCTTTTCCTGGTAGCCACCGTAGTTGCGAAATTTCGTGGTTATCTTTGGCCACATCTCTGCACGCTCTTGCTCAGACGCGACTCGAGCGCGCTTCTTTTCGGGTTGTCCGCCACGAATAGAGACGGTGACCTCTGGATTTGATTGCAGATTCAAAAACCATGCGGGATGGTGATCGTCACCACCACGAGAAGCCACGATCACATAAACATCACCAACTTGTAGCGGGGAAGTAAGCATGCAGGAGCGTGGCTCACCGCTTTTTCGACCGATCGTTGTTAACTCCAACACGGGCATGCCCGCTGCTTGCCAGCCGTACTTACCAAAACTCACTTTCAAGATGGCTCGATGGATGGCATTC
>JBIIRE010000119.1:0-4894 GCA_044341655.1 Ilumatobacteraceae bacterium
CAAAGTCACCACCGCCGCCACGGTCATCACACTTGCGATAAACACACTCGCGTCGGCGCCATCGTCGCGGCGACGCTTGGATACCAGGAAGTAAATCGTCCAGATCACCACATTGCCGGTGGACCACAGATCTCCGCGCATCGATGCACCACTTGTACTTGAAGCGGCAAGAATCACCATCGAAACACCAGACAATGCACCAATTGACAAAAGAACTTTGGCAACGGTGATTCTCTCGCCAAATAATTTCGGCGCTACAAGCATCACGAGCGCTGGCTGCAACGCGCCGATAAGAGCCGAGTTAGCAACCGAAGTTTCATGCACTCCGATGAAGCCAGCGATCATTGAGAATCCGAACAGTGCTCCTGGCAAAAGACACTTTCGTATCTGCTGAAAATTCCAACCGCCAGTCACTATCCGCGAGATCACCCACAGCACTACTGGCGAACACAGGTTGCGATAAAAGGTAACCGTTGGAACGTCAACGATGAAGGTTGCTTCTTTGATGAACAGTGGGGTGATGCCCCACACAAAAATCACCAACGAGGTGGCCGCTAAAGCCTGATCACGCTCGCTTTTTGCTGCGAATTTGCCTCTTAGCGAAACATCGGTCACGACTTGGGCGCTTCGGGCCGCAGATCAACGCGCAGCACCAGCACACCCTCTTCTATCGAAGCCTCAGCGTCACCAATGATGGCGAAATCTTGAAAGTCGACCTGCATTTGTTCGATGAAGTGTTGGCGCTCTTCCCCAGCCACTGGGGGCAATGGGCGACGGCGCACTGCTGCGGCGCGCTCCTTGTAGCGGGCGATCATTTCGTTTGGGTCAAAACTTGCCATGGGATAAACCTACTTTTGCTCAGCCCAGCAACGGATCAATTGGAGCGTTGGCGCGGGTTGGTAATTCATCATCCGAGCCCTGTTCATCGCCGTCTCCGAGTTCGGCAGCCAGGCGTTCCTGCTCTTCGAGTGCAGCGGCCAGACGCGCTGCTTCAATTTTTTCTGCTTGGGTAGCCATAATCACCGCGTGCATCGCCATCCGCGCGGTTTCCTTGGGCGTCTCCATGCCTTCGGGGCGCACTTCATCAAGGAGTCGCTGTTGATTCAGTGGATCGGCAGCGGCGAACCTTTTCGCACTCATAACCTCGAGCGGCGCTAGAGCTTCGGGCTCTGGGCGAGCCGACTTCCAGTAGTAATACGTGAACACAGCAAGCCCGATTCCAAACAGCACAAGCACTGCCCCAACGGTTTTGATCGTGGTGGTCGTCTCGAGGGCGAATTGCACGTTTTCTATTCTCGCAGGTCAGACGCGGTCGATAAAGGCGGCGAGAGCTCGACCGACCTGCACCGATTCAAGCAGAAATCCATCGTGGCCATGCTGGGTGTCGATGTTCACATAATCCACTGAGGTTCCAGCATCAGTGAGCAAGTTGTAGATCTGCTTCTCCTGATAGTCGGGGTAAAGCATGTCAGTTTCGATCCCGATTGCGAGTGTCGGGCATTTGACTCGAGCTACGGCGTTTTTCAGGCCACCGCGACCACGGGCGATGTCATGCAATTCCATCGCTTTGCCAATTGCGAGATAGGAATTCGCATCAAAACGCGATACCAGCACTTCACCGTGGTGATCGAGATAACTCTCAATCTCAAATCGATCCCACATCGCCATTCCTTGTGGGTGCGTATTTCCACGTTGCAGATTGCGTCCAAATTTTTCGGAGAACAAATTGTCGGAACGAAACGTAACTTGAGCGATCTGTCGCGCCACCGCAAGCCCGTGATCAGGCCCGGCATCTAGCTCGTAGTAATCACCACCGTTAAAGTTTGGATCCTCACGTATCGCAATGCGGCCAATATGACCCCAACCGATTTGTTGTGCAGTCGATTGCAGGCAGGTGGCGATTGGGGCAACAGATGCAACACGATGTGGGAACATCACGGCCCACTCAAGCGCCTGCATGCCGCCCATTGATCCACCGATCACGGAATGCCACTTTTCAATTCCGAGATGATCGCTAAGTAGTGCTTGGCTGCGCACCATGTCTCTGATCGTGACCACAGGAAAACTCGACCCGTAGTGTTTGCCCGTATCGGGATTAATGCTCGCAGGGCCCGTTGAGCCTTGACAGCCGCCAATCACGTTCGGGCAGACAACAAACCATTTGTCCGTATCCAAAAAACCGCCACGATCAACCACCGCATGCCACCAACCCTCGGTTGGGTGACCGTCACCTGCAGGACCACTCACATGACTGTCTCCAGTCCATGCGTGCAGGATCAGCACCGCGTTTGATTTATCTGCGTTCAAGGTGCCGAAAGTTTCATAAGCAATCACCGGATTGGTGAGATGGCCACCGCTCTCCACCATGAAGGGTCGATCATTGGAGAATTCAAAGAACTTGCGAGAGCCAACAGGATCGCCGGGCATCCATGCGCCAGTGGTTGCGTGTAATCGCACGTGTTTACTGCCCATGTTGTCCTCCTTTTCCTGCGCTCGACTTCTCGCATCAGGAGGACTTCCACCCTTGTCTGCTTTCGCAGACCACATCCCATCCAGCGGATGGAAGGCACCGTGGGTATCTCGGTTGCCGGACCAGAAGGTCACTCGTGATGTGCCTTAAAGACTAGCCACGGACAGTGATTCATTGCCAGCAACTAAAGGAACACTGGCATTATCTATTGCGGTGTACTTCAACTTTCTGACCCCTAAAGCGGAGGCCCGTCCATCCGGTGATAAAGGTTGGGGCAGCTTTGCGGTTGAGCCCATCGAGAAAGGCGAGATTCTCGCCACATTTGGTGGCGCAATCGTCAACCGCGCTCAGATGGCAACAATGAGTGCCGATCGCCAAGCTCGTTCTGTGCAAGTTGATGACGACTGCTTCGTGCTTGGCCCGCCAGAGCGCGAACCCGGCGACAGTGTCAATCATTCATGCAATCCAAACGGAGGCATGAAGTATTCGGTGCAGGTTGTTGCGATGAGACACATTGAACCGGGCGAAGAACTCAGCTTCGACTACGCGATGACGGACGGCTCTGATTACGACGAGTTCGAGTGTCAATGTGGTGCCCCAAACTGTCGCGGCAAGGTAACTGGAAACGATTGGCAACTCCCCGATTTACAACGCCGCTACGTGGGCTATTTCTCCCCCTATCTGCAACGCCGCATTGACGCAATGCGATCGCAGCCGTCACAACGACCGTTTCGCACCCTCTCCACCATCGCAGTTGTTCTTGCACTGATGTGGGGCGCGCTAGGGGGACAAGACGATCACTTTCCAATTGGTCCCTTTCGGATGTATGCAACAACCCAACGCCTTGACGGGCGGAGCAGCTGGTACTCGGTTTACGGAGAAACCAATGACGCCGAACGCGTGTTCTTGTCGAGCCTCTCTTATGGACTCCGTCGCGCCGAGATCGAGGGACAGACCAATCGCTTAATCGCTGATCCGTCGCTTCTGTGCCTCATCGGCCGCACAGCACAATCACGGCGCACACTTCCCGCGTTAGATCGGGTTGTTCTTGTGCGTGAGTGGCAACAACTCGAAGATGGCAAGCCTGTGGGTGGGGTCGAATCTGAAGATAAGGCCACATGCGATTTGTAAACGCAGTCTCAAGGTGGGCGCAGCCCGCGTTGTCAGCGTCACGATTGGCTCGCCTTGGCGTGTTGGCTTATCTGTTCGTCCCGATTGACATCCTGCTTGGAAATCGCTGGATTGCTCTTCATGGCGAAGTTCCAGCAGAGCTGTATCAGCCGGTGATGTTTGCGCGCGTCTTGCACTTGCCAACGCCAACAGTTTTCTGGGTAAACCTCATTCAATGGCTCACTGTGCTGACCGCAATTATCTCTGCGATCATGTTGATCCTCAATCCAAGACTCAACTTCAACAAGGCCATTGTGGGCGCGCGCTTGGTACGCGTGCTTGTGGTTGTTGGCTACATGTGGTGGATGTTCATTGCGATGTCTTACGGAAAAGTCGATCACGACCGCATCGGATTCTTGATGCTCCTTGGAGTGCTCGCGTGGGCGAGCTCACTCAACATAAATGACCACACACCCGATGCGCACTCGGGCTGGCTGATCAGGATGGTGCAGATCACAGTGGTTGCCACCTATTTCCTTGCGGCATTTGCGAAGGTGCGCTTTGGGGGCTGGGCATGGCTTAACGGCGCAACGCTCACACGCGCCATTATCCGCCGTGGCACCTACTGGTCGAACTGGCTGATAGACCAGCCCGGCATTTTGCGGGTCTCACAGTGGGTACTGCTTTGGGGTGAATTCGTGTCACCTGCGATCTTTTTGATTCGCAAACAACGCACAATCGTGATCACCGTAGTGTGCCTGTTCGGCTTTCATTTGATGACCTTTGCCGCACTGCGAATCGTATTCTTGCCACACTGTGTGGCCCTGTGTGCGTTTCTTCCCCTAGAGAGGCTGCGCATTCCCCGACGCACGCAACCAAGTGTGGTTACTACGACCTACTTGCCACGCTCACTCTGAGGCAACGAACACTCAGGCGTGCCACCGGGCATCCGATGGCGATTGCGGGCAATCAGCCTGTAAATCACTCCTGCCACATGAGAGATGCCCGGCAGAAGGGCGATACGCCCCAACACCATCCATCCTTTGCCGGCATACACCAGTGTTTGGCCGACCGCATGCTGAGCACTTGCCCGTTTGCCGTCTGCATCAATCCATTGCACGGCTTCTTCACATTCAGCCTGCGTGAGGCCAAGGGCGGCAAGGTCTGAGAGTTGCCAGGCCACGATCGTGGGGTGACGCTTCATGCGCCGCTCGATGAAGCGAACACAGCTTGTGCAAAATGCACAATCTCCGTCGAACACGAGAATTGATTCAGCCATGGTTCAATTCTGCCAGCAAGCGGATACTTTTGGAG
>JBIIRE010000032.1:0-15044 GCA_044341655.1 Ilumatobacteraceae bacterium
AACTTCGATACCCATCTTGGGAAGCGTGTAGTGCAACAGGTTGTAGGTGCCGCCATACAGCGAAGGTGACGCAACTATGTGGCTTCCAGCTTCGGCCAACGTGAGGATCGCAAGGGTCTCCGCCGACTGGCCACTTGCAACAGCCAGTGCACCTGGGAGCCCAACCGCGGTGGTGATGCCGCCTTCGAGCGAACTCAAACGAGCTTCCAACACTCCCTGGGTGGGGTTCATGATTCGCGTGTAGATGTTGCCGATCTCAGCAAGCGCAAAAAGGTTCTGGGCGTGGGCCGAGTCGCGGAACTGGTATGAGGTGGTTTGGTAGATCGGAACCGCACGCGATCCGGTAGTTGGGTCGGGCTCTTGGCCGGCGTGAATCTGACGGGTTTCAAAGCCCCAATTGTTTGCAGTCATAGCGGTTGACGCTACGCCTTCAATTCCCGACCTGTCAAGTCGGGAATTCCAATCGCCCCCATACGGTCGGCAAATTTTGTGGGGAAAAGTTTCACGATTCTGAAACACAGTCCCTAACAAACAGTGCAGGTTTTCGTATTACAGTTTTTGCCTATCGGCACCATCCAAGGGCCGTTCATCCAAAGGGGAGACCTAAATGAAGAGAATCTGGAAGGTCGCAGCACTCGCAGCGGCAACTTCTTTGATTGTTGCCGCCTGCAGCGACGACAACGAATCATCCGAAACAACCGCCGCAGAAGCAGCTGACCTCAAGGTCGCAGTTGTTTACATCGGTGTTCCTGGCGATGCGGGCTGGACGTACCAGCACGACCAGGGAATTCTGCAACTCGAAGACAACCTCGGTATTGAGGTCAAGCGAGTTGAGAACATCCTTGACAACGCAGACTCCGAGAAGACCTTTGAACAACTCGCAGCCGATGGCTACGACCTGATCTTTGGAACCTCTTTCGGTTACGGCGATCCAATGCTCGCCGTTGCAGAGAACTACCCAGACACCTGCTTTGAGTGGGCAACTGGTTACAAGACTGCAGCGAACCTGGGCACATACTTCGGTGCCGCTGAAGAAGCGCGTTACCTAACTGGTCTCGCTGCCGGTGCTGCTACTGAAAATGGAAAGATCGGTTACGTCGCCGCGTTCCCGATTCCGGAAGTTTTGCGCGGCATCAACGCATTCACCATCGGTGTTCGCGAGATGAATCCAGAAGCAACCGTGCAAGTTCAGTGGACCAAGACTTGGTTCGACCCAACCCTCGAAGGTGAAGCAGCACAAGCTCTCGCCGATGCAGGTGTGGACGTGCTTGCAATGCACCAAGACTCAACCGCAACTGGTGAAGTTGCCAAGAATGCTGGCATCAAGTGGGCTGGCTACAACAGCGACACCTCGGAGTTTGCTCCAGAGGCATGGCTGACCGCTCCCACCTGGGACTGGGGTCCGTACTACACAGCTACTGCTGAAGCTGTAGCTGGCGGCACCTGCCCAACCGACCAGTACTACGGCAACATGGCTGATGGCATGGTTACACTCGCATCGTTCGGTGAATCAGTTGATGCTGATACCCAATCGATGATCGAGGAGAAGGCACAGGCAATCATCGACGGCGAATTCGCTCCATTCACTGGTCCATTGAACGACCAGAACGGTGCAGAAGTCCTCGCTGATGGCGTGTCGGCAACCCTCGGCGAATTGCTCGGCATGGAGTACTTCGTAGAAGGCGTCATCGGATCGCCAACCGGCGAATAAGCATGGCCGATACCTCTAAAGAGGTGGCACAGGGGTCGCACCATCACGGTGCGGCCCCTGTTGCTCTATCTGCACGCAATGTAACCAAGCGTTTTCCAGGTGTCTTGGCCAACGACAACGTCAGCTTTGATGTGCGGGCTGGCGAAGTGCATACCCTTCTTGGTGAAAACGGAGCTGGTAAGAGCACGCTTGCGGCGATGCTCTGCGGTCTTTATCAACCGGACTCTGGAACGATATTGCGTAATGAGCAACCGATATGGCTGTCGTCTCCGCGCCAAGGTCTCGCGCACGGCATTGCAATGGTGCATCAGCACTTTCGTCTAGTTGAGCGCATGACCGTTGCCGAAAATGTGGTGCTTGGAAGTCGCAACTTGCCCTTCAAGATGGCGAGTCGCGAGATCAATGAGCGTGTCGCTGCCACTGCAGAGTCTTACGGCCTTCCGATTGACCCAAGCGCGGTAATCACCAATCTCTCCGTGGGCCAGCGCCAACGAGTTGAGATCGTAAAGGCGCTCTACCAAGGCGCCGAAGTATTGCTGTTGGACGAACCAACTGCAGTGCTTGTTCCAGCCGAAGTTGAAAAACTATTTGAGAATGTTCGCACCATGGCTGCCGCGGGCAAATCAATTGTCTTTATCAGCCACAAGCTCGGTGAAGTTGTTGAGATCTCAGATCGCGTCACTGTGTTGCGCGGTGGTGTGGTGACTGGATCTGTCGAGGGACGCGGATCGATGAGCACCGCTGAGCTCGCCCAAATGATGGTTGGACGCGAGGTTGATCTGCAACCACGGCGTGCTCGCCATCCAATTGGTCATGAGAAGTTACAAGTACGTGATCTAGGCCTAACCAAAAATGGCATTGATGTGCTCAAGGACATCACCTTCTCAGTGCATGAAGGTGAACTCGTAGGTATCGCTGGAGTTGCCGGTAACGGTCAAAAGGAACTCGCTGACACAATTGCTGGCCTGCTTGTTCCGACATCAGGGACTGTGTCTATTGATGGACACTTCACCACCAATCTCGGCCCGATTGCAGCCCGAGAGTCGGGTCTTGCTTACGTGCCAGAAGATCGTTTGGGCATGGGTCTTGTCCCATCAATGTCGATTCTCGACAATCTTCTTCTCACAAGAGAGCGTGGGTTGATTCCCAATCGGCACAATGCGCGGACCGAAGCGGACCAACTCATCAATCAGTTCGAGATCAAAGCCAATGGCCCTGACCACCAAGCGCGAAAACTCTCTGGCGGAAACGCCCAAAAGGTATTGCTGGCGCGCGAGTTAACGGGTGGCCGCACAAAGACCTCAGTGTTGGTGGTCTGCTCCCCCACACGGGGTTTGGATGTGGGTGCGATTGAGACCGTACGTGCGCTGTTGGATGATGCACGTTCTGCGGGCCAAGCAATCTTGCTGATCAGCGAAGACCTCGACGAATTGATGTCGCTTGCCGACCGCGTACTCGTGCTCTACAGCGGTCAAATTGTTTATGAAACACCAGGGGAAACTGCCACGTTGCGCGAAGTCGGTGCAGCAATGGCGGGTCTCTAGATATCAAGGAAAGACTCCGAATGGGAATCCCGATCAAGTTTGAACAACGCATTGATTCACCCAGATGGTTGATTCTTGCTGTTCCAGTCGCGTCACTCATTGCCGCACTCCTTGTTGGCAGCATCTTCTTGCTCGCAACCGGCCATCCACCGCTTGATACTTTCAACAGCTTGTTGCGCGGCAGTTTCACAACCCACCGAGGATTTACAAACACGCTCGGCTTAGCCACGATTCTCATCTGCACCGGTCTCGCTGCAGGCTTTGCATTCCAAATGAATCTGTACAACATCGGCGGTGAGGGTCAGTTGTACCTCGGCATGATCGGTGGCGCATGGGCAGGAATTGCACTCGGTGATCACTTCCCTGGCTACCTCGCGGTACTCCTCACTTTGCTCTTTGGAGCATTGGCTGGTGGTCTTTGGGTGACGGTACCCGCAATTACAAAAGCAAGATTTGGAACCAGTGAAATTGTCAGCACACTGCTTTTGAACTATGTGGCCTTGAACCTGGTCAACTACTTCATCTTTGGCTCCAAAGGATTCTTCCGCGATCCTTCAACGGCGTTTCCCCAGGGCCGCAAGGTGCCCGACAGTGTTCGCCTTGATGCTTTCGGTAAAACGCAGACCTACCCGACCATTTTTCTCTCCGTACTTCTCGCAGTTTTCCTCTTCTGGCTGATCAAAAAGTCAGAATTTGGATATCGCATTAAGGTGCTAGCAGATTCGCCGAAAGCCGCAGGCTATGCAGGCATCAACGCTCCTCGACTCACACTCTCGGTTCTTGTTATCTCAGGTGCCCTCGCAGGACTAGGCGGAGCAATGCTTGTTGTGGGCCCGACCGGCAAACTCGACCCAGGTGTTGCCGGTATCGGGCTCGGGTACGCAGGCATTGTGGTGGCTGCACTCGCGCGCTACAACTTTGTTGCAATTATCTTGGCTTCGGTGCTTTTCGCAGGTTTGAGAGTCGGTGGTGATTCACTTCAGATCTCCACCGATGTACCAATTCACATCGCAGTAATTATCCAAGGTGCGGTATTGATCTTCGCCCTTGGTGGCGAAGTGTTCAGGAAATATCGAATCCGAATTGTGAGGCCAGGATCAGCAGTGGGGGTTGCAGTATGAATAACAACATCTGGCTGCTCACGTTTGCTGACTCAATTTCAATTGCGACCACATTGATTCTCGCCTCACTTGGCGCATTACTCACAGAGCGCTCTGGAGTGATCAATCTTGGTGTCGAAGGCGTTCTCCTTATGGGCGTGGCCTCGACATTCTTGGTTTCTGATGGCACAGGCAATCCGTGGTTAGCACTGGTAATTGGCACATGTGTCGGCGCCTTACTCGCAATGGTGCATGCCGTACTTTGTGTAGTTCTACGCGCCAATCAAATTGTTTCCGGCCTGGCCCTCGTAATCTTTTGCACTGGTCTCGCGAATTTTCTTGCGAAGCCAATTGAGGGCAAACCAAAGCGCGTGCAGTTGAATGCAATCGACTTTGGCCCCTTAAGCGATATTCCAATCATCGGCCCTCTGATCTTCGGTCACGACCTGATTACCTACGTCACCTGGTTGATCGTTATCTCAGCTTCGGCATACATGTTCCGCACCCGACCCGGTCTCACACTGCGCGCAGTCGGCGACGATCCAGCCACTGTGGACTCGCAGGGTTTGCCAGTGGCTGCAATTCGTTTTGGCTACACGATGGCGGGCGGCGCGCTCATGGGTCTTGCCGGTGGTTGGTTCATGCTCGCTCGATCTGCAGCCTGGCAACAACAAGCAACTACCAATGGCATCGGCTGGATCGCGCTTGCCTTGGTTGTGTTCGCCGCCTGGCGTCCGTTGCGACTCGTCTTTGGGGCTGTGCTCTTTGGTTTTACCTTGCAGTTGCCATTCACACTGCAAGCCGAACAGATCAAGGTGATACCTGCAGCAATACTGCCGATGATCCCCTACCTCGTCACCCTGGCAGCACTGATTGCAATGTCGACACCTCGTGCTCGCGCAGTACTCGGTGCACCTAAAGCTCTCGGTCAACCTTTCGTGCGCGACGAGCGCTAATTACTGGCGTCGTATGCGCGATGGCGTCAGAGGCCTAGTGTGGCGCTGATCCCAGCGAGCGAAGCCCGCTTCCACTCGTCGCGGAGGCGTTCTTTCTCAGCGGTCTCGAGCAAGATGAATCCAAAGAATTGACCTTGTAGCCAGTACGACAGTGCCTCAAGATCGGCTGCTGGCTTGATCAGTCCGCGATCACGCGCGATGGCGAGAGATTCTGCTCCATGCGTGGCGCCCTCAATTTGTGCGGTGCGAACGATCTTCGCAACTGCCTTGTTATCGAGTGCCGAGGCAAGTGCCCGAACGCGCCACATCCTGACCCCTGTGCGAGTGCTCGATGCAACTGCGGAAACGAGAAGTTCTAAAGCGTCCGCAAACTGCTTCTTGCTTGCACATCCCTCAACCATCTCACGAAAAACCTGGTTATCGTTTTGCAGATGGCGAACGAGTTCCTGCACTTCCGCAGCAGCGATTAAGCCGTTCTTACTACCAAAATGATGGTAGAGGGAACCGTTCGTAGCCTTCGCACGATCCATGACGCGTTGGACATCAAAATTCTCAATGCCAAAACGTTGAATCTCTTTTGCGGCCTCGGCCATCAACCTTTCGGAAGTAGCGATGCCGTCACTGCGTTTGCGAACTGCCCCCAAGTAGAACTTCCTCAGCCGCCTGAAGCTTCAGAGACCTTCTGCTTGCCCGCTGAAATCCAAGGCATCATTGAGCGCAGACGTGCACCTACTTCTTCGATCTGATGCTTGGCACCAGCGTCACGCAAAGCATTGAAATTGGCGCGGCCACTTTCGCTTTCAGCGACCCACTCGCGAGCAAACTTGCCGGACTGGATCTCCTTCAGAATTTTCGCCATCTGCTTCTTGGTTGCGGGAGTCACAATGCGTGGACCACGTGTGACGTCGCCGTATTCAGCAGTATCAGAAATTGAATAACGCATGCCTGCGATGCCCTCTTCATACATGAGGTCAACGATCAGCTTCACTTCGTGCAAGCACTCAAAGTACGCCATCTCCGGTTGGTATCCAGCCTCAACGAGAGTTTCAAAACCAGCCTGCACCAACGAGGTGAGACCACCGCAAAGCACCACCTGCTCACCGAACAAGTCGGTCTCGGTCTCCTCAGCGAATGTGGTTTCGATGATTCCTGCGCGTGCGCCACCGATTGCCTCGGCATACGAAAGCGCAACATCCTTTGCCTTGCCGGTTTCATCCTGCTCAACTGCGATTAAGCAAGGCACTCCACCGCCTTCGGTGTAGGTGCGGCGCACGAGGTGACCTGGGCCCTTTGGCGCAATCATGATTACGTCAACACCCTTTGGTGGTTTGATGCGCTTGAAACGAATGTTGAAACCGTGGGCAAACGCAAGTGCTTTACCCGGCTTCATGTAGCGCTTGATGTCGTTCGTGTACGTGGCCTTCTGCTCGGTATCGGGCATGGTCATCATCACGAGGTCAGCCCATTTGGCAGCATCTGCGATGCTCATCACCTTGAGGCCTGCGGCTTCAGCTTTGGCAGCAGACTTTGATCCTTCGCGAAGGCCCACCACGACCTGCACTCCGGAGTCCTTCAAGTTCAACGCGTGCGCGTGGCCCTGGCTGCCATAACCAATGATTGCGACCTTGCGTCCACGAATGATTGAAGGATCAGTGTCCTTTTCGTAGTACATCTTTGCTGCCATCAACTTGCCTTTCCTTTGGGGGCACGAGTTCGTGCCTCACGATCGATCTTGGGGAGAGCTACACGGCCTGTGCGCTGCATCTCCACGATGCCATAACCGCGCAGCAATTCTTCAAAATCGTCCAATTTCTCGGGATTTCCGTCCAGACTCACGGTCATGGACTCCCCTCCGACGGCGATGATCTTGCCCTCAAAGATGTTCGTGAGCTCTACCACTTGACCGCGGTTGTCCGCTCCGGCCTTGACCGTGGCGATCATCAACTCGCGCTCAACAGAGCGCTGTGGGTCGAGTTCTGAAATGCGAACAACCTCAATCAACTTGAACAGCTGTTTCACGACCTGCTCAAGCGGTGCTGATTCAACATCAACAACGATTGTGATGCGGCTGAATTCTGGATCCTCAGTTGGTGCAACTGCCAATGAATAAATATTGAATCCCCGGCGAGCGAATAACGATGAGACACGCGCGAGTACTCCCGCTCGGTTCTCAACCAGAACAGAAAGGATGTGGTGTTGTGGATTGCTCACTTAAGGAAACCTTTCAGTTCACGCTGCGACTCGGGAAGGATGATGTCATCGTTGCTGGTACCAGCAGCGACCATCGGGAAAACCTTTTCCAGTTCTGCAACTCGGAAGTCAACGACAACTGGGCGGTCATTGATGGAGTTCGCCTTGTCGATTGCCGGCTGAACCTCTTCAGGTGAATCAACACGAATACCAACACAGCCCATTGCTTCAGCCCACTTCACAAAGTCAGGCAAGCTGCCAAGGTAAACCTCGCTGTAGCGCTCGTCGTAGAAGAGTTCCTGCCACTGACGCACCATGCCGAGATAGGAGTTGTTGAGAATTCCAACTTTCACGGGAATGTTTTCAAGTGAGGCGGTGACGAGTTCCTGTGCGGTCATCTGGAAACAACCATCGCCGTCAATTGCCCAAACTGTTTTGTCTGGCTGACCAACCTTCGCGCCGATTGCAGCAGGGACGCTAAAGCCCATCGTGCCAAGACCACCTGAGTTCACCCAGGTGTATGGCTTTTCAAAGCGCCAGTACTGGCTCGCCCACATCTGATGCTGACCAACGCCAGCAACAAGGATTGTGTCTTCAGGAGCAGAATCACGAAGTTGCTCAAGGCAGTACTGCGGCTTCAATGCCTCACCTGGCGCACTCGGTTCATACGTAAGTGGGAACTGCTCTTTCCAGCCGCTAACCTTTGAACGCCATGCACCAATATCTGCTTGGCGCTCGCCGCCGTCAGTGAGCTCGTTGATTGCCTTGATGATTTCTTCAACAACAAGACGACAATCGCCAACGATTGGCACATCGGGTCGGCGCACCTTGCCCTGTTCGGCTGGGTCAATATCAACGTGGATGATCTTGGCTTCAGGCGCAAACGCCGCAACCTTGCCAGTAACGCGATCGTCAAAGCGGGCACCAAGTGCGATCAATAGATCACTCTTTTGCATCGCGGTGACCGCTGATGCAGTTCCGTGCATTCCAGGCATACCGAGATTCATCGGGTGCGAATCAGGGAACGCACCGCGTGCCATCAACGTAGTGACAACTGGTGCGTTGATCATCTTTTGTAATTCTGCAACTGCCTCTGCTGCGTGTGCTTTCAAGACACCGCCACCGAGATACAAGACCGGCTTTTCTGACTGCAGGATGAGGCGCGCTGCTTCTTTGATCATTCGGGGATGGCCCTTGCTGGTTGGCTTATAACCAGGGAGGCTGTCGGCGACTTCGTCTTCGCTTGGCCAATACCAATCCATCTCGTTGATGAGAACGTCTTTAGGTACATCGATAAGAACCGGGCCAGGGCGACCTGTTGTTGCAATGTGGAATGCCTGCGCAACCACAAGCGGAAGATCCTGCGCCTTCATGACGAGCTCGTTGTGCTTTGTGATTGAGCGCGTGATTCCAACCGTGTCGCATTCCTGGAATGCGTCGGTGCCGATCGCTGCAGTTGAAACTTGGCCGGTAATTGCGATCATCGGGATTGAGTCCATATATGCATCGCACAACGGAGTCACGAGGTTTGTGGCAGCTGGGCCTGAAGTAACCATCGCAACGCCTGGACGTCCGGTTACATGGGCATAGCCTTCGGCCATGTGCCCCGCGCCCTGTTCGTGGCGCACCAAGATGTGGCGAATGCTGGACTTAAGCAGCGGGTCATACGCGGGCATGATGCAACCGCCGGGCAGACCAAACATCACATCAACGCCAGCGTGTTCCAGCGACTTGATGAGAGCTTCTGCTCCTGTGATTCGTTGTTTCTTGCTCATTTGATTCTCCTGGTGGGCGGGAAATGAAAAAGCCTCCCGATTGGGAGGCCTAGGCGCGCGCGTTATGGGGCGAGCGCCTACACAAGTACCACTACTACGGTTCGGGCGGCGGTGATCTCGTTCATGAGGCTTCAATCCTGCCACGCCAAGCTCCTACTACACAACCCCAGCCGTACTGCTAGGGCTAGCCTTGATGTGTTCGCGCCCCAGGAGGCCACCAAAACATGACTAGCTCGACCCCAAAGATTGCCCCTGCTGATGGACGCCTCGGCGTTCTCGTGGTGGGTCTCGGAGCCGTATCCACCACCCTTATCGCCGGCGTTGAACTCGCCAAGCGCGGTATGGGTCAGCCATTTGGCTCGATGACCCAGATGGGCACGATCCGCCTCGGCAAGCGCACCGAGGGTCGTAGCCCACTGGTGAAGGACTTTGTCCCCTTGGCCCGGCTCGAAGACATCGAATGGGGAACCTGGGACGTATTCCCCGACGACGCATATGTGGCTGCCTCCCGCGCGGGAGTCCTCGAGGGTGGCAAGCACATCGAGGCGATTTCAGACACCCTGCGTGACATCCGCCCGATGCCAGCAGCGTTCGAACGCAAGTATGCGCGCAATCTCGATGGCGATCACACCAAAGGGGACATCTCGAAGCGGGCGATGCTTGAAGCGATTCGTGCTGACATCAACAAGTTCCGCGACGACAAGAAAGTCGATCGCATGGTGATGATTTGGTGTGCAAGCACTGAGGTGTTTATTGAGCCAGGTCCGGCACACATGACTATTGAGTCTTTTGAAAAGGCCATTGATGCCAACGACGAATCAATTGCCCCATCAATGCTCTACGCATACGCTGCATTGCTTGAAGGTGTGCCCTTCGCTAACGGTGCACCGAACCTTGCAGTGGACATGCCTTGCCTGCGTCAATACGCAACCGAGCACAACATTCCGATCAGTGGCAAGGACTTCAAGACCGGTCAAACACTCATGAAGACCGTTCTTGCACCGATGTTGAAGGCGCGCCAACTTGGGCTCTCGGGTTGGTACTCAACAAACATTCTGGGTAATCGTGACGGCGAAGTGCTTGATGCGCCCGAGAACTTCAAGACCAAAGAAGAATCAAAGCTCGGCGTACTTGAACACATCCTTGAGCCGGAGAAAAACCCTGAGCTTTACGGTGACGTGTTCCACAAGGTGAGTATTAACTACTACCCACCCCGTGGAGACAACAAAGAAGGCTGGGACAACATCGACATCTTTGGGTGGCTCGGCTATCCGATGCAGATCAAAGTCAACTTCCTCTGCCGCGACTCGATTCTCGCCGCTCCACTTGCGCTTGACCTTGTGTTGTTCAGCGATCTCGCACAGCGCGCCGGCTTAGGTGGCATTCAGGAGTGGTTGTCGTTTTATTACAAGAGCCCGCAAGTTGCTCCCGGCCTCTATCCCGAACACGATTTGTTCATCCAACTCACGAAGTTAAAGAACACCTTGCGCTGGATGATGGGCGAAGACCAGATCACACATCTTGGTCGCGAGTACTACGAAGACATCTGATCGTTTCGTGAAACTTCCCCGACTCAAGTGGGTGCTGTTTGACCTATTGGTTGTCGTCTTTTTCGTTGTTGTAGGTACACGAAATCATGACGACAACACCGGGCTGGCTGCATCAATTGGTGTGATGCTGCCATTCCTAATTGGAACTCTTATTGCATGGGCTCCACTAAAGCTTGAGCCCGATGCTCTTTCCAATCGCATGGCCACGCGCGTGTGGATCACGACAATCGTGGTCGGTGTATTACTTCGCCGATTTGCATGGGACCGTAGTACTGCTGGAACCTTCGTGGTGGTTGCCACCGCGTTCTTGTTTGCTTGTTTCTTTGGCTGGCGAGCGATCGCCCGCAAACTGCAAAAGAATTAATCAGCCCAAGCCGGGCACTGCGGCTTGAAGAAACACCAATCACAGAGATTCGACTTGGTTGTGGCGAATTCGCCCTGGGCGCATGCGGATTCAATTGAATCACGCACAGTACGCACCGTGATCGCGGTCTGTTCAAGTACGTCAGCGGTTACGTCTTTTGTGAACTTGGTTGCGGTTTCCAGAAACAACAACTCCAACCGCTCCGGATTGCCGAGCCCCATATGCGCTACTAGCCCGGCGTAAACCTGCAACTGGAAAAATTTCTGGTCAGCGAACCTTGGCGACGGTGTCTTGCCGGTCTTGTAGTCACTGATTGTGATCGTGCCATCTGCTGATTTTGAATATCGGTCGATAAAGCCTTTTAGCTTCACACCCGCAATCTCGCCCTCGACTCGTGCTTCCATTTCCGTCGGCTGAGTAACGGCCGGATCCTCAATCACCCACAGGTTGTCAATGCAGAGCCACGCATCCTTTTTGAACTGCAAAATTCCCTGGTCGCCGCTGATGTAGGGCAGGACCTGTGCAGCCCAATCCTTTTTGGTGAATACTTCGGTGGCAATCGACCGAGTTGAATCCTTCGTGCGGTCAACTGCGGGGAGTTTGTACATCTCTTCCAGTACGTCGTGAACGAAATTGCCAAGAAGTGTGGCTCGGGTTGGCGGCTCCTTGATGCCGTCAATACGGCTGAACTTGAACTTCAGTGCACACTGCTGGAAAGTCCCTATTGAAGAAGGCGAAAGATAGTCAGGTGGGGAGACGGCGGAATCAGCAGGAGTCACGGCCACAGGATACCCAAGGGGGGTAGCACCATTTTTCAGTAGTCTCCCGAAATGGCAAATGATGTGGTCGAGCTTGCGTGTAACGGGCACCGCGCCGCGTTCATCCTGCACGACCACCTCCCCCAGCTTGCATATTTGGGGCGGGACGCTGCCACGCCATCGGGGTCTCTGTTTGACACAGTGACTCCACCCGGTGGCTTGGACGCCCCTGCACAACCCACATTGATCGCTGATCCTGCACGCGGTTGGTTTGGTGAACCTGGAATCTTGGTCGCGCGTAACGGATCAACACTCAGCCCATATTTCAAAGATCTGCAAACAACTATCTCCAATGAGCGAGCACATTTCATCGCCACAGATGCAGAGAACGCGCTTCAGCTCGATCTAACTGCTGTCATGGATGCTTCGGGAGTTCTGGTTCTCACGACCTCAATAACGAATCTTGCCGAGCAATCTCTTTACGTCAATGCTCTGAACCTCACCGTTTCAGTGCCCCCACATCTAAATGAACTGATCCAGCTCGGTGGACGCCACGCCATGGAGTTTCAAGAAGAGCGCTCGAAGTGGGGGCGCAGTGTGGTCAGTCTGGCTTCCCGCCGCGGTCGCACCTCACATCAGCAATCACCGACTGTGTTTTGTGTGGATCAAACCACGAGCGAAACACATGGTGACGTGTTCGCCATGCATCTTGCTTGGAGTGGGAACTTCAAGTTCTCCTGTGATTCGGTGACGGCTGATGTTCGCTCAGTGACAGCCGGAGAAATTCTTGAATTCGGCGAAATCGTTCTGGCAAAAGATGAGTGTTACTCAACACCTAACCTCCTGGTGACGGCGAGTCACAACGGAATTGCAAACACCTCAAGGCAATTCCACAACTACTTGCGCAGCGCCACTCCAAAGATGTCTACGCCACGCCCAGTGATAATCAATACCTGGGAAGCGGTTTATTTTGATCACGACACCGAGCGTTTGTTCGAACTCGCAAGACGCGGCGCACAAGTCGGTGCCGAACGCTTTGTGCTCGATGATGGATGGTTTCGTGGCCGCAGAGATGACACGGCAGGGCTTGGTGACTGGGAAATTGATCCAGAAATTTGGCCAGAGGGCCTGCAGCCACTTGTAGATCATGTGCACGCGCTTGGGATGGAGTTTGGAATCTGGTTTGAGCCCGAGATGGTCAATCCGAATTCAGATTTATTCCGCCAGCATCCTGAGTGGGTGCACGGAACCCCACACCAACACGCGTTGACTGGACGCAACCAATTGGTACTGAATCTGAGCTTGGTTGAAGTGCGTAACTATTTGGTGGAATCAATTTCAGGTTTGCTGTCGCAGATACCTGCGAGCCATGTTAAGTGGGACCACAACCGTGACCTCGTAGGTGTCGGGGCCCACGAGCAGACACAAGGTTTCTACGAACTACTCACGCGCCTCAGGACGGCACACCCAGAGGTTCAATTTGAATCTTGTGCTTCGGGTGGAGGCCGAATCGATGCAGGTGTAGCTGCACACGCAGTGCGCTTTTGGACCAGTGACTCAATTGACGCCCTCGACAGGCTTTCAATCCAGCGTGGCGCCCTTCGTGTTATGCCTCCAGAAATGCTTGGTGCACACATCGGGGCGCCGTTGTGTCACACAACCGGGCGACGCCATCCACTTTCATTCCGTGCGCTCTCTGCTTTGCCATTTTGGTTAGGTATTGAATGGGATCTTCTGTCAGCCGATGACCACGAGCTGAAAAGACTCGCTGAGGTTGTTTCGGTACACAAAAGATTCCGTAACTTATTCCACACAGGAACCACAGCATTTTCAGATCACCCCGACCCGAACGTGCACATTCATTCCGTGATCACCGCCGACTTGTCTGAAGGTGTTGCAGTAATCGCATCTACCGGTAATGGTTCACGTCACGTAAATGCTCCCGCGCGCATCTTTGGTCTCGCACCCGAAGCCTTGTATCGCTGTGACGTCGTGTCTCTTGGTTCACAAAAATGGGCACTGAATCGCGGGGTGCCCACCTGGTTGGAGTCAGGACTCACCGCAACGGGTTCACAGCTTGCAACTATTGGCCTTCCGTTTCCTCCCCTTTTGCCACAGTCGGGCATTCTTGTTCACATGGAGCGTGTGTCATGACTGGTGAACACGTGCGACGTGATCCACATCTAGGCACCGTGGTACACGTAGTTGCCAAGCGGCAGAACCGACCAAACAGGCCCGCTGACGATTGCCCTTTTTGTGTCGGTGGTTTGGAAGCGCCCGAGCCTTACCTAACTTTGGCTTTCAAGAATCGTTGGCCTGCACTTGGCAACGGCAACTGCGAAGTGATTTTGTACAGCCCTGACCACGACAGTCAGCTGAGTCTGCTCGGCCATGAAGCGGTACGTGCAGTAATCGACCTGTGGGCGGAACGAACCGATGCCCTCATTGCAGGCGCAGACGTTGAGTTTGTGCTTGTGTTCGAAAACAAGGGTGCGAGCGTGGGAGCAACCATCGACCATCCTCACGGCCAGATTTACGCCTTCGACCATGTACCCGAACGCCAACAAGCGCTCTTTGATGCACAGTGGGCACCCGAGCCAGACCCTGGGGGGCGGCTCATTGCTCGTCATGGTGAGTGGCATGCATGGGTGCAATCTGCTCCAGTTCACCCTGTATCGCTGGTCATTGCCCCCATCGAGAGACGCTCAAACATCAGCTCACTCACCCCGACCAGCCGTGATGATCTCGCGCGCATACTCATCGATGTCCTGAATCGTTGCGACAAAATGTTTGGCGCCCACATGCCTTACATGATGTGGATCAATCAAGCACCGAAATCCTCACCACTCGAATGGATGCACATTGAGATTGTCTCGCCTTGGCGTGACACTGGTGTTGCTCGATACATCGCCGCAGCCGAGGTTGCCACAGGTGAATACTTCAATCCTGTTGATCCAGATGAACTCGCCTTCCGTTTGAACTCGCTCAAGCAATGATCAAGGCAATTGCCCCTGGGCGCGTGAATCTGATTGGTGATCACACCGATTACACCGGCGGTCTCGTTCTCCCGATGGCGATAGACATGGCCACCACCAT
>JBIIRE010000121.1:0-4816 GCA_044341655.1 Ilumatobacteraceae bacterium
ATGATTACCGGCGATCACGCTGGAACTGCAAGGGCAATTGGGGCTGAGCTCGGGCTCTCAAACGGCAGTGTTGGTGCCCTTACGGGTGCTGACCTTGATCGAATGGATGATGAACAGCTTGATGCTTGCATTGACGATGTTTCTGTGTTTGCACGTGTGGCGCCGGAGCACAAAATCCGACTCGTTGCCGCCCTTCAGCGCAAGCGCAATGTCGTAGCAATGACCGGCGATGGCGTGAATGACGCACCAGCTCTGAAGAAAGCTGACATCGGAATCGCTATGGGAATCACCGGTACCGAGGTGACCAAAGAAGCCGCAACGATGGTTTTGACCGACGACAACTTCGCAACAATTGTCGGCGCGGTGAAGCGTGGACGCATGATCTACGACAACATCGTCAAGTTCGTGCGTTTTCAGTTGAGTACCACCCTTGGTTTCGCAATGCTGTTTTTGGCGGCGTCAATCTTTGACATCGCTCACGGCAAGCCATTTGCCGCAATCGCGATTCTCTGGGTGAACATCATCATGGACGGGCCTCCGGCGATGGCATTAGGCCTCGACAACCCAGCATCCGATGTCATGGAACGCAAGCCGCGTGGAATGGATGAGAAGATTTTGACGCGCCAGCGTTGGATCGCCGTCACTTTCTCCTCGGTGATCATGGCGGTTGGCACTTTGCTCGTGCTTGCTTTGGCGCCTGGGGCAGAAGCAAAAGTTGGCACAGCCACGGTGGCGGGAACGATGGCGTTCAACACATTCGTCTTGTTCCAATTTTTCAATATTTTGAATGTTCGCAATGAGAAGGAGTCGGTATTCACTAAATACACACTGACAAACAGGCAACTTTGGATGGCGCTTAGTGCGGTAATCCTGCTGCAGGTTGGTGTGTCACATGTGGGCTTCTTGCAAAGCCTTTTTGATACCACTTCGATCAACTTTGGGCAGTGGTTGATTTGCATCGCGGTTGCATCTTCTGTGTTGTGGCTTGAAGAGATCCGCAAGTTCTTCTTGCGTCGCTCTGCATAGATTGAGACCTACTCGTCAAAGTCTTCGTCAGATCGATTTAGCCACGCTTGGCCAACTTCACAGTCCTGCGCGAGATGACACCAACGGCATTGCACCCCTGGGGTTACATCTGCTTTGCGTTCGCGGCGAGTGAGTTCGAGGATGCGCGTGATGCCGTCAAGTGCACGCATTGACGCAACCCGAAGGGTGGATTCGTTTACGGGTTCAGGATCGGGTCGGGCAGCGGAAAGAGAGTAAGAAGCCACGAGTCTTGGTGGTCGATTCGATCGCAAGAGTTCAATCAGCGAGTAGAACCTCAGGTCGTCACGGTGAACCGGGCTGATGTTGCCGGTTTTGAAGTCAATAATCACTTTCGCACCAGGTTGACCGAGCATCAGGTCGGTCTTGCCGCTTAAGACCAACGCGCGACCTAGGTAATTGAAAGAGGTGGCGGATTCAACAACGGGTTGCCATTCGCGTTTGATTGGCGGAAAGCATTCGATGAACTTCGTAACAAAGTCAACAACTTCAGCTTTGAGCTCTGCGAATTCCGCTGGTGACATCGCTGCAAGAAATTCACCGATTGAGCCTGGGCCAGCCGACGCATCACTCAAGCGATCAATTGCGGCCTCTGCAAGGTCCATCGGGGTGAAACTTCCGCGCCAATTGATAAGGAGTTCAATTGCCTTGTGGGCTACTTGACCTTTGGAGTTCGCGGTTGTCCACTGGAACGATCCCTGCGAATTAATGAACTGCTTTTCGCAGGAGAGCACCGAGCTGATTTTGTGCTTGGAGACATACACAGGATCGTCTTCTCGCAGTAAGGGCTCAAGGGCCTTCAGACCTTCAAGAAATCCGCTTCGCACACGCTCCAAAACCTCTTCGGGAAGTGGCTCCCAGCCAACGGGTTTGGCGAGTACATCCAAGACCGAACTTTGCATCTGATTGAGGCCAGGGGAGTCCGATTCGCTCATTGGCAAAGACTCTATGGCTTTGGTGTATCACCCCTTTGTCAATATCACTGTCATGAGAAATCGGGTGGATGCAGCGAGATACGCGCGAGCGGTATCCGTTGTTCCCATCACGGTTGATCAGCCAGCCGATTTCGCGTTGCTGGCACGGTCCCTTTCCCGTGCCGCAATGCGGATCGGCCTAGTGGCGCCGGGGTTCAGATGTCCGCCACGAGTTGATGGTGCCACGCGCACGATTCGGCGTCGTCAGCACGGCGGTGTCGTGGCGGTCCAAGTGCACGAGCGCTCAGTGCTGGCCGTAGCAGCGGACATGATCGACGGCGTGATTGCAATCAACCAACTCACTGGGGTTGATGCTGCTCGCACCCGCACAAGCCTGTGGGACGCAGTCGCCTACGACCTTGGTCTCACCACTCCAGTCGAGCAGTTCAAGGTGGCCTGAAGGCGCAGCGCAAGCATGCCCGTGCGGTGGCTCAATCGGGGGTAGTCCGTCTAGAGTCGTTTTATTCGTGGGTGAGGCACTGTTGCAAGACCCACTGACTCAGGGGGAAAAATGAAGGTTGAGGACCTGATTCTCATCAGCATCGACGACCACGTTGTCGAGCCACCAAACATGTTTGATGCTCATGTTCCTGCAAAGTACAAGGATCAAGCACCAAAGAATCAAAAAAATGAGTGGGGCCATGACGTGTGGACCTTCCAGGGTCAGGCGATGGGCACCGTAGGACTCAATGCTGTTGTCACCTGGCCTAAAGAAGAGTGGGGCCTTGACCCAACCGGTTTTGCCGAGATGCGTCCTGGCGCATATGACATTCATGAGCGTGTGCGGGACATGAACCGCAACGGAATTTTTCAATCGATGTGCTTTCCATCATTTGCAGGATTCAGTGGTCGCTATTTCCAACAAGCCGAGGATCAGGATCTCTCCCTTGTCATGTTGAGCGCATACAACGACTGGCACATTGACGAGTGGTGCGCTGCGTACCCAGGACGATTCATACCGCTTGCAATCGTCCCCGTGTGGAACCAGAAGGCGATGGTCGCTGAAGTTCGTCGTGTGGCTGCCAAGGGTTGTCGTGCAATAACAATGCCTGAACTTCCTCATATTCAGGGTTTGCCTTCGTATCACGACCTTGAATATTGGGGCCCACTTTTTGATGTGTGCTCTGAGCTGGGTGTGGTCATGTGTCTGCACATCGGTCAAGGCTTCGCTGCCATCAACATGGCTCCAGGCGCGCCGATCGACAACATGATCATCCTCGCTACCCAAGTGTCCACACTCGCAGCACAGGATCTTCTCTGGGGTGGTGCATTCTTCAAGTATCCAGACCTCAAGATCGCATGGTCTGAGGCCGGCATCGGATGGATTCCGTTCTACTTAGATCGTTGTGATCGTCACTACACAAATCAGGTGTGGCTTGGCCATGACCTCAAAGGCAAGATGCCTAGCGAAATCTTCCGCGAGCACTCACTTGCTTGCTACGTGACTGATCCAACTGCACTAAAAGTGCGGCACGAGATTGGAATGGACATCATTGCTTGGGAATGTGACTATCCACATTCCGATTCAATCTGGCCAGATGCACCAGAGTTTTTGATCAATGAATTCAATGGTGCGGGTCTCACCGATGCGGAAATGAACAAAATCACCTGGGAAAACACCGCACGCTTCTTTGATCTGGATCCTTTCTCAATCATCAAGAAGGAGCAGTCATCAGTTGGCGCTCTCAGGGCACTGGCAACTGATGTCGACACCACGGTGCGTTCACGCAAGGAATGGCGCCAGCGCTTTGAGCTGGCCATTTCCTGATCACGATCTGAAACTACAAAATTGGGAGAAATCATGGACGGAGTAATGAATGGCATCCGCATTCTTGAAGTTGCTGAGCACACTTTTGTGCCAGCGGCATCGGCGGTATTAGCCGACTGGGGTGCAGACGTGGTCAAGGTAGAGCACGTCACTCGCGGAGATGCGATGCGTGGCCTGATGGCGACTGGTGTGATGAACTTTGGTGATCCAGATGCGCCGCATGTTTTGCTTGAGCACTCCAATCGCGGCAAGCGGAGTATTGGGCTGGACCTATCAACTGAAGAGGGCGTTGAAATTCTCTACAAGCTCGCCAAGCACGCCGATGTGTTTCTAACCAACAAACTGCCAAAAGTCTTGAAGGCTCTGAAGATCGAAGTTGAGGACATTCGCAAGCACAATCCGAACATCATTTACGTTCGCGGCACTGGTTATGGTCCTCTTGGCCCAGACGCTGACCGTGGCGGTTACGACATCCTCGGATACTGGTGTCGTTCAGGTCTCGCGGTGGCGAACACTCCGCCAGAACTCGTGGATCGAATCAACGCCCAACCCGGGCCGGCTTACGGAGACTCGATCGGAGCGATGACCATTGCCGGTGGAATTTCGGCTGCACTTTTGCACCGCGAACGCACGGGCGAAGCCAAAGTTGTCGACGTATCACTCATGGCAACTGGTATGTGGGCAATGGGTGCGGGAATCGCTCTTTCACTTCAGATGGGGTTCCCTTTTAAGCAGACGCCACCAAACCGCTCGATGTTGCGTAACCCGCTGGTTGGGGGATACCGCACCAAGGACTCAAGGTTCATCTTCTTCTCATGTCTGCAAGCATTTCAATACTGGCCAGACATGTGCCGTGTACTTGGGCGCCAGGAATTGGTTACCGATGAGCGATTCAACTCTCATGAGAATCTCATGCAAAATGCCCTGGCCGCTGCAGAGATTCTCGATGCAGAGTTTGCTGCGAAGGATTTCAATGAATGGAAATCGATCCTCTCGGACTTCAAAGGTCAATGGGCACCAGTGCAAGATT
>JBIIRE010000120.1:0-4816 GCA_044341655.1 Ilumatobacteraceae bacterium
AGTGATCACACGCGTTTCTGGCTTTGGACAAACTGGTCCGTACGCTCAACGACCTGGTTTTGCAACCATCGCTGAATCATTGAGTGGCCTTGCATCCATTACTGGCGAGCCAGATGGCGCACCTCTGCTTCCACCAATTGCTCTCACCGACGAGATCACTGGTATCGCTGCCGCATTCGCAACGATGGTTGCTCTCCACTCAGGAGTTGGGCAAGTAGTTGATGTGAATTTGCTGGAAACGATCTTTCAAATGATCGGCGTTCTACCCACCCTCTATGCACTCACAGGCGAACAACAACAACGCATGGGTTCGGCAATTCCATATTCAGTGCCCCGTGGCACCTTCCAGTGCAAAGACGGGCGATGGGTTGGGATTTCCGCATCAGCGGACTCGGTGGCACGCCGTGTTTTGATGTTGCTGGGCGTTGGTGACGATCCCCGCTTTGCCACGTTTGCCGATCGCGTGACGAATCGATCTGCACTTGACTCACTTCTCGCGAACTACTGCGCCTCGCACACATCTGATGAAGTGGTGCAAGCATTTACTGAAGCGGAAGCCGCCGCTGGACACGTTCTCGATATGGCAGACATCGCCAATGATCCGCATTTCATTGAACGCAATTTGATCACTGAGCTCGATGGCACACCAATGCAGGGTTTGATTGCAAATCTCTCACGCACACCAGGCAAACTGCGATGGCAGGGTAGAAAAATAGACGCAGATGGTGATCACATTCGGGCCCACGGCTGGGATTGATCTGTAAGGCTGTAACCGATGAAGTCCCCTGCCAAATACCTGTTGTCCGCATGGTCATGGTTCACCTTCGGACTCCTTTGTGCGATTTGGTTGCCAGCTGTCGGAATTACTTTCCTGATCACGCGACCTTTTGACCGCAGTCGTTACTGGCCAGGTTTTGTTTTTCGACGCTTAACGGTTGCACATCGTTTCTTGAACCCACATTGGAAGTTCAAAATCAGTGGTGTATTCCCGGCGAATCCGCGGAATCCATATGTGGTGGTCTGCAATCACCAATCCTTCGTCGATATGTTGCTGATCAGCCAGCTTCCTTGGGAGATGAAATGGATGAGCAAACAAAGTCTTTTCAAGGTCCCAGTTGCTGGCTGGATGCTGCGTTTGGCCGGTGATGTGGAAATCCGGCGCGGCGACGCCCGAAGTGCACTCAAAGCACTGCGATTGTGCCAAGACAAACTCGAGCAGAAGGTATCGGTGATGATGTTCCCCGAAGGAACGCGCAGTCGATCGGGAGAACTCGCTGAGTTCAAAGATGGTGCGTTCAAATTGGCCATTGAAGCAGGAGTACCAATCTTGCCGATGGTCTTAAACGGCACTTACAATGCCCTCACCCCTAATTCGTGGACATTCAACCAAGTAAAGGCTGAGCTGCGTGTCCTGGATCCCATTGATACAAGTATTTATTCGCGTAAAGAAGTGTCTCTGCTCCGTCAACATGTGCAAGGTGTAATCGCAGGTGAGCTTGCAAAAATGAATTAGTGCATGATTCCAATCGCGCTCACGAGCGGGCGCAAAGTCGTAAAGTTGGGCTGTGGATCGTCGCCGCTTCCTAACCAAGACTGGGTTGGCTTTGGGGGCTGTCGCTTCCGGTGGTGGGCTTGCAGGGCTAATTGATTCCCGCCTCGCGGGCGCCGAAAGGCAACGCGGTCGAATCGCACTTACATTTGATGATGGCCCTGGCCCCGGCACTTTTAAAACTCGCCAGATTCTCGACGACAACGGAATTTTCGGTACGTGGTTCTTTGTCGGCAATGTTGTTGGTCGGTCACCCGATTCAGTGCGGGGTCTCGTGGATCTTGGGCATTCGGTGCAAAATCACTCGTGGTCACATCAGGATCTCACCACACTCGCCGATCCAACCGCGGAAATCACGATGTGCAACGATGCGATTCGTTCCGCCACCGGTGTTACACCATCTTGCATCAGGCCTCCATATGGCGCCACAAACGATCACGTTGATTCGGTAATAAACGGCCTTGGAATGACCTCGGTTTTGTGGAGCCTGAGTTGGACCCGCATTGCAACAGCAGCAAACCCAACATTGCAAACGGTGATTGAAGCAGAAGCGCGTCGTGACCGTGGATTGTCGTCCACAATTCTTTTCCACGATGCGACAAATGACTGGGAGCAAATGCTCTACTTCCTGCCCAGCATCGTTGCTGCTTTCAAGGCTCTTGATTATGACTTTTTCACATACGGCTAAACACAAAAGATGCGCTACCTAAATGCATCTGATCACCGGTGGTTGTGCATTGAGAATGACAACAACCCTTTGCAGATCGGTGCTCTAATTTTCTTGTCGTGCGAGGGTTCCCCGCTCGACGAATTCGTAGCGAGAGCAAGACAACATCTCATCGCTCGTCTTCCAAACACGCCCTGGCAAGTGAAGTATGCACGAGCACCATTTGATATCGACTCTGGTGTGTGGCTCGATGTCGGTGAGGTAGACATCGATCGGGTCACCAATATTTGGCCTGCTTCTGCCACCATGCAAGACATCAAGCAGTATGTCTGTGAGCAGGTAATGCTTCCTCTCCCTCGCGACCGGCCACCATTTCGAGTCACTTTCTTCCCATACTTGGATCAGAGCTTGAAGGCCTTTGGTGATGTCGCGATGTTGGTACAACATCACCATGCAGTTGCCGATGGAATCGGATTCCAAAGTGCACTTGATGCGTTAATGGATGATCCCGCTCATTCCAAGCCCAGAACAGCATCGTTGCCCAGGCGTGAGCACCGTCCCATCGCACCTATATATATGGTCCAGTCGCTGGTCCGTTCCCGGACCGTAAAGCGGGCCGAAGAATCCCGTGATTTGGAGCGCGCCCAGGCCGCTTCAGAGCTTGAAATGCTTCGTGCCGACCCCGCATTTAAACGGCAACGAACACCCGAACTCGCAATGCTGGAGGGTGCTACTCAGCGCGAACGCACATACGGATTCGTCGAGCTAGATCTAACCCGCGTGAAACAACGCTCTCGAGAATTGGGCGGGACGGTTAATGACTTCATCATGACTGTCATTGGTGGCGCCACCCGTAGATATCTTGCTCAGGTTGGCGCCCTTAACGAGCTCGGTGAAAAGTCGGTGATCGGATTGATGCCAAGAAGTTTGCGCTCAGCCGACGATGGTCTGTATGGGAACTACCTAACGATGGTGTTACCAAGCCTCGGTACTCACATCGAAGATCACGTTGAACGATTTGTGGTGGTGCAGAAGTCCATTCGCGCAGAGATTCGTCGTTCACAACTGACGCTTCAATCAGTTCCCAAGTATGAAAAACCATTCACAGCACGTCAACGCCTTAAGCCCGAGGTAGGCACATCAGCGGGAAACCTTTCGGTATCCAATGTTCCTGGCCCAGATTCGCCTCGCTGGTTCGCGGGATATCGGATGCTCGCGAATTTCCCGACTCCGAGTTTGGTTGCGGGTCAACTCATGAATGTCACGCTTCGCCGGTACTGCAATTCATTGCAACTCGGATTGATGAGTGAACCCAGCAAAATATCCGATCCTGATAAATTTGCTTCGCTAATTCTCGGGGTTGCAGCCGAGATTTAATTACTGCGCAAACGTCGACCAATTCCCTAGTTCAATCAGGGTTCCATTGTGCAACACCAATAACGCCGAGAGATTATGGCGAGCCGCGAGTTGTTCAGCTTTTTGTGCATCGCAAACCGTAAACGCGGTAGCAAATGCTTCCGCCCACATTGCAGAGCCAGCGATAACACTGGCTTGCAATGTTGATTGCTCAGAGATCTCAGCTGGTTTACGTGTGCGCGGATCAATCACATGATGGCGCTTTTCGCCATCAACGTTCCAAGTCCGGGCAGCAAGAGTAGAGGTTGCCACTCCACCTCCACGGCAACGAATTGTCGTAATGATTTTGGAATAGTCATCCGGAGCGCCGATGTTCACTACCCAATTGTCACCGTCATCAGGTGTTCCAGCGAGTGCAACATCTCCTCCCATGGAGATGCTCACACCTTGAACTCCCATGTCCATAAGATCCCTAGCGATCAAATCGGCGGCCATACCTTTGCCGATTCCTCCGGGATCCAAGCTCATTCCTGCTGGCAAAGTGATCTCGTTCGTGTTGTGATCTATTCGCACGTCACTCAAAGCACTTGAGCCACCAGCAACTGGCAACACCGATATGTCGTTGCTCACTCTTGATTTCGAATACCCCGCTTCATTCAAGGCCGCCATCAGGGTCGGATCGAAAAACCCTTCTGTCGCAAAATGAGCCTGAAGCATTTGCTCAACCAACTCGATGGTTTCAGTCGCGACCTGAACCGCTTGTCCCTCGGCCAGAGCGAGCATCGCGATATCTGAGGTGCCGATGAAGCGCGACCAAAGCGCCTCCAGGTTCCAGCTTCGGGCTTGAACAAAATCCAGCATCGCCTCATCCCCAGCAGGCAACAACACCTTCACGGTGGTGCCCATGCGGGAGAAGGAATTCTCAATCATGGGTTCAAGTTTGCCTTCCAGCCCTTTCTCTAGACGGGTGGGCTCAACTTTTGCTATTTGTTGTGTGCAGGTAAAGACTCCCGCACCGAAGGGTGATGTTTGTACCGTGCTCCCAATAGAACTAGGGTACAAATCAACTTTTCATCACCTACAGGCAGGACAAAACATGAAAAACAAACCGCCCCTCAAGCGCATTGGAGCAAGCCTCGCCGCGGCAGGTCTCCTATCTGGGCTTGCACTCACATCAGGTGCTGCGTTGGTCAGTGCTGCAGGCATTGGCCCGGTATATCCAACACTCTCAATGACGATTGATA
>JBIIRE010000122.1:0-4772 GCA_044341655.1 Ilumatobacteraceae bacterium
TGCATCCATGACCCTCGCAAGCGAACCGAAAAGAGTCTCGACCCGATTGGCGGCGATCGCCGAGTCAGCCACCCTTGCTGTGGATGCAAAAGCCAAGGCGCTAAAGGCCAAAGGTGAAAATGTGATTGGTTTCGGAGCTGGCGAGCCCGACTTTGCCACCCCTGACCACATCGTTGAAGCCGCAGTGAAGGCATGTCGTGATGTCAAATACCAGCGATATACGCCTGCGGCCGGTTTGCCCGAACTGCGCGAGGCCATCGCGGTAAAAACAAAGCGTGACAGTGGATTTGAAACCAGTGCTAACAACGTGCTCGTAACCAATGGTGGTAAGCACGCGGTATTCACTGCTTTTGCTGCGCTATGCGATCCGGGCGATGAAGTCATCTGTCCAGCGCCCTATTGGACTACTTACCCAGAAGCAATCACACTCGCAGGCGGTGTTCCAGTCGTCATTGACACCGACGAAAGCACAGGGTTTCGGGTCACGGTTGAACAACTCGACAAAGCCAAGACCCCGCGCACCAAAGTCTTGCTATTTGTTTCCCCTGACAACCCATCTGGTGCCGTGTATCCGCCAGAGGAAGTTGAGGCCATTGGCCGGTGGGCGGTTGCCAACGGTGTCTGGGTGATCACCGATGAGATCTACGAACACCTGACCTATGGCGCGAACAAGTTCACGTCTATGCCGACTCTGGTTCCAGAACTTGCAAACCAGTGCATCATCGTGAACGGAGTGGCAAAGACCTACGCAATGACTGGTTGGCGTGTCGGTTGGATGATTGGACCCTCCGATGTAATTAAGGCATCGATCAATTTCCAGTCACACGCCACGTCCAATGTGGCCAATGTGTCGCAGGTTGCTGCACTCGCGGCAGTAAGCGGAGATTTGTCGGCAGTGGAAATGATGCGTGATGCATTCGCGCGTCGCGCCAAGAAGATGCACTCAATGCTCAACGCAATTCCTGGCGTGTCATGCCCTGAACCGCAGGGTGCGTTCTACTGTTTCCCTAACGTGACAGGTTTGTTGGGCAAGTCAATTGGAGGCAAGACCGCAAGCACGACTCTTGAGCTGGCAGATCTCGTACTTGAACAAGTCAAGGTCGCGTTCGTTCCAGGCGAAGCTTTTGGAGCGCCAGGGTATGCACGCTTTTCATTTGCACTCGGTGATGACGACCTAGGCGAAGGAGTCACTAGGTTGCAGGAGCTCTTCTCCTAAGGGCTTTCCAACCACTCAGCAAGAGTTGGAACATCACTTACACCTGCACAAGCCATCTGAATGATCGGCACAGCAGCCATCGCTCCGGTGCCTTCGCCGAGACGCATATGCAAGTCCAAAAGTGGTTCTTTGTGCAGGCGGTCAAGTAGGCGTCGATGCCCAGGCTCAGTTGAGCAGTGGCCCACCAGGCAATGATCAATAGCTGATTCGTTCAACAACGTGAGCGGCAGAGCAGCCGAGGTGACTACATAACCGTCTATGACAACCGGTAACCGTCTTTGCCGTGCGGCAAGGATCGCTGCCGCCATGGCCACCATGTCAGTTCCACCGACTTCGCGCAGCACTTCTAGGGGATCAAGAATGCCGACTATGCGAGTTAGTGCTTCACGGACTGCAAGTTGTTTACGTTGCAATCCTGCATCATCAACGCCCGTGCCGCGCCCTACCCACGCAGCAACTTCGCCACCAGCGAGTGCGGCGGCGACTGCGGCAGCAGCCGTGGTATTGCCGACACCAATTTCTCCAATCACCAAGAGATCGGCGTCTAATTCCAGGACTGAATCGCGACCAATCGTGGATGCTTCATCAAAGCGATCTTGGTCCATTGCCGATTGAGTGCGGATGTCGCCTGTGGGTCGACCAATACCGACATCAACTGCATGAACGGTTGCGCCGACAACATGAGCGAACGCACCAACGGTAGAACGACCTGCGCGATGGGCATCGAGCATCGGCTGGAACAGATTGCTTGGGTAGGCACTTACACCTGCCGCAGACACACCGTGGTCGGAGGCAAAAACTGTTGCAACTACTCGAGATGCCCGTGGTCGCGCTGTGCGTTGCCATGCCGCCATCCACGTTGCAATTTCGTCCATTCTCTGCATTGATCCAAGTGGTCGCAACAATTCCTTGGATCGCACTTGCACAGCATCTTGAGATTCTGTGTCAGGTGTGGCGAGCGAGTTCAGTGCCTCGCGCATCCACTGCATGGTCATGCTTATGAGTGTACGAAAGTGTGCTACTTTGACCTTGCTCGCCAATAGGTGAGTGGGTAATTTCAGCGAAGTCCGGTGTAATTCCGGCACTGTCCCGCAACGGTAGTAACCAAGTAATTGGTTGAGTCCGGTCGCCTGAACTGCTCGCGTGTTAACCCTCGAGGCAAGGGGCGGCCCGCAGTCGGAGATTCCGGCTTCGCCCGTTTCTTGTCCTCCTGTTACAGGAGGACTTTTCAATGTCCAAGAAGAAATTGTTGATTGCACTCGGTGTGCTCGGGTCCCTTGGGCTAGTTGCCTGTGGCGACAACAAAGAAGTCGCACCGAACGCACAGATAAGCGGAACGTCGTGTTCTGAATTGTCTGGTGACATGGGGTCAGGTAACGACCTGAAGATCATCTCTCTGTCACCAACTGCCACCGAAATGGTTTATGCCATAGGCGCCGGCGAGCAGGTAATCGGTGTTGACAATATGTCGAACTATCCCGAGGCTGCAGGCGGGGCGGAATCCAAGTTGTCGGGATTTGAACCCAATGTCGAAGCAATCGCTGGTATGGAACCCGATGTGGTTCTTATCTCGTACGACCCAGGCGATCTCGAGGTTCAGCTTGAAGGGCTAGGAATTGACACCTGGACTGGGTATGCGGCGATGACACTTGATGAGTCATACACCCAACTCGCTGAACTCGGCGCGCTAACTGGTCACGAGTCGGGTGCGGCAACCGTAATTGAGTGCATGAAGACAGCAATTTCGGCGATCACCGAGACGGTGCAAGAAATGCAGGCAGACGATGATGCTGCCAGCTACTACTACGAACTTGATGACACGTATTACTCGGTTACTTCAAACACCTTCGTCGGGCAATTGATGTCATCCCTTGGCCTAGTGAGCATTGCCGATGGGGTAGCAGAAGGGAATGACTACCCGCAGTTGAACATCGAGACAATCGTTTCGTCAGATCCTGATTACATTTTCCTTGCTGACATGATTTGTTGTGCACAAACTGCCGAGACGGTTGCTACAAGACCAGGTTGGTCGGAGATGACCGCGGTACTCGAAAACCGGATTGTGGAACTTGACGATGACATCGCTTCACGTTGGGGTCCACGTGTAGTTGATCTCTTGACCACGGTTGCAAACGCGATCAGTTCGAACTAACCGCCCATGGTGACCACCGCGACCATCCAGCGCCATTGGCGGCTACCTGCTGCCATGTTCGTGCTGTTGGTTGCGGTGGTTGTCGGTGCATCAATTGGGCCCGCAGGTCCACCAGCATGGCGCGTGCCGCTTGAGTTAATCAATCGTTTGCCATTGATCTCTTTTGACAGCGGCGTTTCATCAACAGAATGGAATCTCATCTGGCAGATACGCATGCCGCGAGTTGTGCTTGCTGGTTTAGTCGGTGCAATGTTGAGCACTGCGGGTGCTGCCTATCAAGGAGTGTTTCGCAATCCGTTGATTGATCCGTATCTGTTGGGTGTCGCTGCGGGTGCGGGCCTAGGTGCGACCATCATCTTCACTGTTAATCGTGCCGGTACCTCGTCGTGGATCGTTGATCCACTTCCTCTGACTGCATTTGTCGGGGGTCTAGGCGCGGTTGCACTCACTTATCTGGTTGGTACCGCATTTGGCGCCAATCGCTCTTCGGCAACTCTCGTATTGGCAGGAGTGGCAGTCACCTCGCTAGCGACTGCGTTGCAGACTTTTATTTTGCAACGCAACACCGATGTTGTGCGCCAGGTTTATTCATGGATCTTGGGCCGCCTATCAAGTGCAACTTGGTCGGATGTTCGCCTCGTAATTCCTTATGTAATTTTGAGTCTCGGCGCACTTTTAATTCATCGTCGCCTGCTTGATGTTTTGCGTGTCGGAGACGACGAAGCAAAAGCACTAGGGGTGAATGTTGATCGAGTGCGATTGATTGTTGTTTTGGCAGCAACGCTAGGCACCGCAGCAGTGGTAGCGGTCAGTGGCTTGATTGGCTTTGTTGGAATCATCGTTCCGCACGCTGTACGACTAGTTGCCGGTGCGAGTTACCGAGTTGTGTTGCCGGTGAGTCTCGTCGCTGGTGCAGCCTTCTTGATCCTCGCGGATATTCCCGGCCGCATTCTTGACAATCCTGCTGAGACTCCAATCGGTGTTGTCACAGCTTTTCTTGGGGCGCCGTTTTTCTTACTCATCCTTCGAACCAAGCAGGTTGCTGAATGACTTCTCTCAAAATCAAATCACTCAGCGTTAAATACGGTCGCCATGAAGCCGTGCGTGACTTTGAAGAAAACGTTCGACCCGGTGAATGGTTGTGCTTAATAGGACCAAACGGTGCTGGCAAGTCGTCGGTCCTGCGGGCAATAGTTGGCCTCGCTCCACACGCTGGCAGTGTCACCATTGATGACACTCCCGTGAAGTCACGCTCAGTGCGGAGGCGCGCTCAGCTCGTTGCTTATGTTCCTCAAGTGCCACTCCTGCCAGATTCGATGACAGTGCACGAGTATGTACTTCTTGGGCGTAATCCCTACGTACTCGGTTTCAGTAATGAAAGCCGCGAAGACTTCATGATGGTTG
>JBIIRE010000123.1:0-4727 GCA_044341655.1 Ilumatobacteraceae bacterium
GCAGAACCCGAGGTCTCGCCCACTGCCATTGCGGCTTCGCGAGTGATCTTGTCGTCGCTCTGGCTCTTGTACGGAAGGATGTCGCCCTTGTAGAGCCACACCTTCACACCAACGCGACCCGAAGAGGTGCGTGCTTCGCGGAAGCCGTAGTCGATGTCTGCACGAAGTGTGTGCAGCGGCACACGACCTTCGCGGTACCACTCGGTGCGGCTCATTTCAGCGCCACCAAGACGGCCAGAGCACTGAACGCGGATGCCGAGTGCGCCGTACTTCTGCGCGTTCTGCACCGCGCGCTTCATTGCGCGACGGAATGCGATTCGGTTAACGAGCTGATCTGCAACACCCTGTGCAACGAGTGCGGCATCGAGTTCGGCTTGCTTGATTTCGATGATGTTCAACTGCACGCGTGGGTTACCGGTGAGCTTCTTCAAGCCCTCACGGAGTTCCTCGGCCTTTGCACCACGGCGACCGATAACGATGCCAGGGCGTGCGGTGTGAAGATCGATACGAAGCTTGTCGCGTGTGCGCTCTACTTCGATGCGTGAAACAGCGGCGTCCTGCAGCTGCTCCATGAGGTAATCGCGGACTTTCCAGTCCTCGGTGAGGTAGTCCTTGTACTCACGCTCGGAGAACCAACGGCTCTTCCAATCAGTGGTGATGCCGAGACGAAAACCGTATGGATTTATTTTCTGACCCATCAGTTTTCCTCGCCAGCTTCCGAAGCTTCTGCTTCGACTACTTCTTCGTTCACAGAGGTGACCTCTTCCTGTTCCTCAACCTGGTCGGCTGGTTCAGTGACTTCTGACTTCTTTGATGCAGCGCGCTTACGGCTTTCCTCAACGCGTGCACGACGACGTGCGGTTGCGCCGCCGCGTGAATCGGCCTTGGCCTGGATGACCTGCAAGCGGTCGTCGTCAAGACGAGCAACAACCACGGTGATGTGGCAGGTGCGCTTGTTGATGCGGGTGCCTCGGCCGCGGGCACGTGCTGCGAAACGACGCAGGGTCGGGCCCTCGTCGGCGAAGCATGCCTTTACATACAACTCATCTGCGTCGAGACCGTCGTTGTTTACGGCGTTGGCAACAGCCGAAGCAAGAACCTTTCGCACGACGACTGCCATTTCACGATCAGTGAAAGCAAGGATTTCATCCGCGCTGCGAACGTCCTTGTCACGAATGAGGTTGAGCACCACGCGTGCTTTCGATGCGGATGAACGCACGTACTTTGCACTTGCCTTGGTGCCACTGCGCTCGCCAGCGACGAACGACTTTTCGTTGAGCTTGGGACCAGTCATTACTTCTTGCCCTTCACGTTCTTTTCCTGGCCGGCGTGGAACTTGAATGTGCGGCTCGGTGAGAACTCACCAAGCTTGTGGCCCACCATCGACTCGGTGACATAAACCGGTACGTGCTTGCGACCATCGTGCACCGCGAGTGTGTGTCCGACCATGTCGGGAATGATCGTGGAACGACGTGACCAGGTCTTGATGACCTTGCGATCGCCTACTGCGTTTTGTGCGTCCACCTTCTTGACGAGATGCTCATCAACGAAGGGGCCTTTTTTGAGACTGCGTGACATCGGTTATTACCTCCGACCTTTACCTGTGCGACGACGGCGCACAATGAGTTGCGACGATGACTTCTTGGAACGACGGGTACGGCCCTCGGGCTTGCCCCATGGCGACACTGGCGGACGACCACCAGAGGTCTTGCCTTCGCCACCACCGAGTGGGTGGTCGACTGGGTTCATGGCCACACCGCGGGTTTGTGGGCGTACACCCTTCCAACGGTTACGACCGGCCTTACCGATCTTCACGAGTTCGTGCTCAGCGTTACCAACTTCGCCAACGGTTGCGCGGCAATCGATTGGAACGCGACGCATTTCGGTAGATGGCATACGCAGTGTTGCGAATTCGCCATCTTTAGCAACGAGCTGCACTGCCATACCTGCAGAGCGAGCGATCTTGCCACCCTGGCCAGGACGGAGTTCCACGTTGTGGATCACGGTACCGACTGGGATGTAACGCATTGGAAGCGCGTTACCAGGCTTGATGTCTGCGTTTTGTCCGCTCGATACGTGCGTGCCGACTTCGAGACCCTTTGGCGCGAGGATGTATGACTTCACGCCATCTTCGTAATGAAGAAGTGCGATGCGACACGTGCGGTTCGGGTCGTATTCAATTGCAGCAACTTTGGCAGTGACGCCATCTTTGGTGCGCTTGAAGTCAACGAGACGGTACTGCTGCTTGTGTCCGCCACCCTTGTGACGCGCAGTCTTGCGACCGTACGCGTTACGGCCACCAGTGCGTGGCTTGGATGCGAGCAGGGTCTTCTCAGGAGTCGACTTCGTGATTTCTGCGAAATCAGAAACGGTCTGGAATCGACGACCAGCTGATGTGGGCTTACGCTTACGAATAGCCATCTGTGCCTCAGTTCTCGAACAGCGGGATCTTGCTGCCCGCAGCCAGGGTGACCATCGCACGCTTTGTAGCGGAGCGCTGTCCCAAACGGTTGGTGTTACGTGTGCGGCGGTACTTGCCTGCACGGTTCAAGGTGTTCACCTTGACGACTTTGACGCCCCAGATTGCCTCGACTGCGTCGTGGATCTCTGGCTTGCTCGCATCAGGATGAACTTGGAACGTGTACACGTCACGCTCCATGAGCGCGTAGCTCTTTTCCGACACGACTGGCGCGATGATGATGTCGCGAGGATCTTTCATCACTCACCGTCTTTCTGTTCAGTTGGCAGCGTTGCCTGGGTGAAAACAACCCAGTCGTTGCACAGAACGTCGTATGCATTCAGCTCACCCGTGGTGATGCTCTGCACGTTCGGCAAGTTGGCGAAAGACTTCTTCGCAACAACATCACCAGCTGCAAGAACAACAAGGATCTTGCCGTCGACACCAATTGCATTGAGTGCGGCAACTGCTGACTTTGTGTTTGGCTTATCGAAGCCCCATTCGCTTACCACGACGACCTTGCCTTCGTTCTGGCGATCGGACAATGCCGATGCCAGCGCGAGCTTGATCATCTTGCGGGGGGTGCGCTGCGTGTACTTACGGGGCTTCGGTCCGAGAGCAATACCGCCACCGGAGAAATGCGGAGCACGGGTTGAACCCTGACGGGCGCTACCGGTGCCCTTTTGCTTGAACGGCTTCTTGCCACCACCAGAAACTTCAGCACGAGTCTTGGTGCTCTGCGTTCCTGCACGACGGTGTGCGAGTTGTGCGGTTACTACTTGGTGCATAACCGGCACATTCGGCTGCACGCCGAACACCGATGCTGCGAGTTCCACTTTTCCGGAATCTTTTCCGGCGGGTGTCTTCACTGCTACTGATGCCATGTTCACTTACCCTTCACCGCGTTGCGCACGATCACGACGCCACCGTTGGGGCCAGGCACACTGCCTTTTACCAACAGAAGGCCACGCTCGAGATCTGCTTGAACAACTTCAAGATTGAGAGTGGTCACTTGCTCGTGTCCCATGTGCCCTGCCATGCGCAGACCCTTGAACACGCGACCTGGGAATGAGCACGAACCAATCGAGCCTGGTGCGCGGTGATGCTTGTGGTTACCGTGGCTCGCGCCTTGACCACTGAAGTTGTGACGCTTCATTCCACCAGCGAATCCCTTACCGCGGCTCACTGCAGTGACGTCAACGAGTTCACCTGCAGCGAGTGTGTCAACGGCGATCTCTTGACCAACGCTGAAACCATCAACTGAATCGAGACGGAGTTCAACAAGACGCTTGCCTGGCGCAACGCCAGCCTTATCAAAGTGACCGGCCTCAGGCTTGGTGAGCTTGTTCGCGTCTTTCTGGCCGTAGGTGACTTGCACCGCGGCGTATCCATCACTCTCATTTGTCTTTACTTGCACTACTCGGGCCGGCTCAACACGCAGCACGGTTACCGGGACAACGCGGTTGTCCTCGGCCCACACCTGTGTCATGCCGACCTTTTCGCCGACGATCGCTTTTTGTGCCATGGCGGCAGCCCTTTTTCTTGTAGTTCCTTCACGCAAATGCTCCGCGCGGCAAGCCGGCGGAGCACTTCGATTCGGTTTTGCCGTGAGGTACCCATTTCTGGGCGCACACGGACGTCGGTTACTGACTAAAACTGCGGAGTTCCGGGAGACCCCGAAACGCACAAGGTTTTCAAGGCTACAAGTTCGGGGGAACCCGCACAAATGCGGGTTTTAGGGGTCCTTGACCCCTAGCCAGGGCTACCCCGACGGGGGTAACTTGGGGCCGTGGGCGCCGTCATCGCGGTTCCTCCGTCCACCCAAAATTGAGTACTTCCCCGCAAAAACAAGGAAAAGGGAGGCAAATTTGGAACACCTTCCCCCTGGGGGCTGGGCCGATGTAGCCCGCAAAGACGACATAGATCGAATATCCATCGAGTTAGATCGACGCTCATCTGAAATAGATCGGCGATTTAGCGACATGGACCGGCGGTTGAGCCGTATGACCGCAGCCTTCCTATCAATAGGGCTAGCGATATTTGCGATTTAGGTCGAAATACTGCTCAATCTTTAGCGCTATCGAACTGGCTATTGGCTGGCGGGGCGGTCCGTGAGGGTGGCGAGCGCTGTCGCCATGGAGCCTCCCCGTTCGAACTTGATGGTCACTTCCTCTCCTGGGGAGGCGTCACGGATGGCCGCAACGAGCCCGACCTGTCCCGAAATTGGCTGACCATCTACCTCGAGCACGATGTCGCCCACCTTCAGACC
>JBIIRE010000124.1:0-4706 GCA_044341655.1 Ilumatobacteraceae bacterium
CGGGCCACTCGCCGTTGCGAACCTCGGCCGCATAAGTTTCGATCGCTTCGGTAATCGTGGCATGGAGGTTCGCGTATTTCTTGGCGAATGTGAAGTCACGCTTGGTAATTCCAAGAAGATCGTGGAGCACTAATACTTGGCCGTCACATTCGAGGCCCGCACCGATACCGATCGTCGGAATCGAAACTTTGCGAGTGATCTCACCTGCAAGATCGCTCGGCACGCCCTCAATCACGAGCGCAAAAGCTCCGGCCTGGTCGACCGCATGAGCATCGTCCAGCAAGCGGTCGCGTCCTCCAGGTTCATTTCCCTGAGCGCGTCCTTGAACTTTGTGGCCACCCATTCGGTGGTAACTCTGTGGTGTCAATCCGATATGGCCCATCACCGGAATGTCCATTCGTGTGATGGCCGCAATTGAGTCGGCCACATTCACGCCACCTTCAAGCTTGACAGCACCAGCACCCGCTTTGATCAAAGTGGCTGCCGAAGCAATGGCTTGACCGACCCCAACTTGGTAGCTGCCAAACGGAAGATCACCCACGATGAGAGCTCGAGGGTTGGCGCGAGCAACCAACTTCACGTGATAGGCCATTTCCTCTAGCGTCACGGGAATTGTGTTGGAATGACCTTGGACAACCGTTGCCACAGAGTCACCAACCAAGATGCAGTCAACGCCAGCATCATCCACCAACGCTGCAAAGATCGCGTCGTAAGCGGTGACCATGACAATGCGTTGCCCTTCGCTCTTCATACGAGCGAAGTCAGGAACCGTCACGGACTTCTTGGCGCTAGTCATAGCGGAAAACGCTAGTCCCAGAGGGCCAAAAGCTCCGAGTCGTGATCGACAAGGGTCTTTGGATCGGCACACACCTCAACAATTGCCTTATCTTTCATTGTGAAGGGGCTCCAAGGTGCTTGTCCCGATGCGAATTCGAGGACTTTGCGTGAGAACCAAGTTGCGATTGATCCTGCTTGTGGTATCTCGCCGAGGAAGAACGAGATTCCCGGTTTGTCAAGATTGTCAAACACGAATGGGATGTCCATTGCATGACACGATCCAAGAATCCCATCAAATGACACCGTAGATGTTGTGAACCAGTACACATATGTATCGGCACCGTGTTCCGCTCGACGGCGCGCTAGATCGCGTGCTGGGACGCGAAATGTTCCGTCGGTCTCAACAGCAGACAAAATCCAAGAAGGATCTGCTGTGGGGTGGTTCTCGGAGTATTGCTGATACACCGCTTCCGCCCGATCGCCGAATCGGGGTCTCATTCGCTTCACAACATCTCCGGGATTCAGGTTCTGCAATGCGGGATCAAAAGCTGTGAAGAGTCGGTTCTCATCTTTTGTCGTTCCAATAACCAGTGGAAGCGTGCAGCGTGCAGCGGCTTCGTTGATATCTGCAGCTAGATGGGTTCCGCCATGTGTGGGACTGAACGAATTAAATCCGCGATCTCGGGCTTCAACCACGACAGTTTGCGCCGCGAGAATTTCGTCAACTGAACAAGTCGTGGCGTCATTGATCCCTTTAGCAAGCAGGGCACTCCTGAATTCGCCCTCGCGCAATCTTGCGGTTTCTTGATCTCGGTATTGTCCAAGACTGGGGCTAAGAGCCACAACGCGTGATGCAATCTGCTCGATGCCAGGAGATGCCATAAGAGCGATGACACTGCTGCCACCAGCGCTCTCACCGAAAATCGTTACGTTTTCGGGGTCGCCTCCAAAATTGGAGATGTTGTTGTTAACCCAACGAAGCGCATTCAATTGATCGCCTAAGCCCCAATTGTTGTCCCCAAGAAAACCAAAAGCGCCGAGTCGGTAGTTAATGGTCACAACCACAAAGCCGTGTTTCGCAAGATTTGTCCCGTCATACCAGGGAGTTGCGCCGTTTCCGTTCAGATAGGCCCCTCCGTGAATCCAGACAAGGACCGGAACGGGGTGACCGACACTTTCGGGAGCGAACACATTGAGGAATAGACAATCTTCCGACATTGGTAATGGCGGTGTACCGAGCATCTTCTCAACTGTGCCCGGAGTCTGTGGTGCGGTGGGAAGGTCTGCAACATCGCCCGCAAATTGCTCAATCGTCTCAAGTAGCGCGGAGTCTTGAAAGCGCTCGGCTCGCGCATATCGAATGCCGTAGATCGATCGAACGCCGTTTTTGACCTTTGTATTTAGTGACAGTTCCACACTGGCAGGGTAGCGTGACCGCGGTGCATAGGTTGATCCATTGGGTGTGGGCGCGGATCCAATTACATGGCGCTATTGGGGCGACCACCCATAGAGGCCAGAAGTTCGGACGATTTGGAGATAGAAGCATCATTTGTTTCCCTCCCAACACGATTTACAACGAGCACTACATCCACATAGGTAACGACACCATGATTGGGCCCGGTGTATCGCTTAGCGCAGGCATGTTGCCGGGTCAGCAATGCATCACTGATCCTGTGGTGAGCATCGGTGATCGTTGTCTGATTGGGCGCGGGAGCGGGATCGTTGGCCATCTTCGAATTGAGATTGGTAACGATGTGTGGACTGGGCATCACATTTACATCACCGACCAAAACCATGGTTATGAAGATGTCACCACCACGATCTCAAATCAGATACAACCCGAGAGGGAAGTTGTAATAGGCGATGGCGCTTGGATAGGCCACGGTTCTGTAGTGCTTCCTGGCGCACGCATCGGAAAGCACTGTGTGATTGGGGCTAACTCAGTTGTGACTGGAGAGATACCTGATTTCAGTGTTGCTGTTGGTAATCCGGCGCGAGTGATTAAGCAATACGCGAATGGTGAGTGGAAGCGCGTCTAGCCAGCAACATCCGTCGGCGGCGCACACGACTTCATATTGTTTTCGTTCGCGAATGTCAAGAGACGTTCGCTAATGGGGACACCCTCGATCGCGGTTTCAGAAAAAGTCACATTGTTGCCTGCCCGCAACTCAGCGATGTATTCGCGCCGATCTTCTAGATAGGTCATGTATTCGGCAAGCCAGAGTCTGACTACGTTGCGACCGTTTTCGTCAGCGGGCGTACGGAGCTCTAGTTCTTCAATCATTGCATCGAGGCCATCGGTGGCTTTCTCAACTAATCCCGCTCGTTTTGTGAGCTCTTCTGGCGTGCCTTCAATTCGCGAGAAATCGGCGAGTTTGAAACGCTCTTGTTCAGCCTTCTCGCAGATGGTTTCGGCGTATTCGGGCCAAGATTTATCACCGATCAAATTTCGCTTATTTGTGTCAGCAATAAAGAACGCATAAATCCAGAACGCCGCCAATACGAGACTTAAAAGCAAAACGGCAATTCGGCCAGGGCGCAGTCGGCGAACCGACTCGTTCTTCATAATTGTTCAGGACTTCTTGGGCCGGTAGAAAATGACCAATTGGCCGATTCCGCCAAGCACTCCTACTGCTAGCGCAATCCAAAAACCAGTGAAGCCTGATGAATCAAAGATTCCGAGGGCATGGTCGATACTGGCTTGGCCACCGCCAAGGGTTCCCGTCGCTAGTGCGGCAACAATGATGGCACCGTTGTACTCCCATCCACCCTTGGTAATCAGGTATCCCGATTTCCAGTGCGCGACGTAGCCCGCAACAATCATGAGCCCAACCATCGCTGCCGATGAGAGCGGCGTGAGGAAACCCACAGCAAGAGCCAGCCCTCCAACGATCTCAGTACCAGCTGCAGCACGGGCCTGCCACATTGGATATTTCATACCAATCGAACCAAACCAGCCCGCGGTGCCTGCTAAGCCGCCTTGGCCGAACACCTTGTTGTATCCGTGAACCACCATTGAGAGGCCAAAGCCAACTCGAAGAATTAGAGATGCTAGATCCAGCGTGGAAAAGGTTGATTCAGTTACAGCAAGCATGGCACCTACGCTAGGCGGGTGCCCGCGGGAATCAATGCATTTGGTCGCCTCTTTGTTTGTGGGGCTCTCGTATGTGTTCTGATCACGGCTTGCGGTACACCTGCAAGTGAATCGGCCTACTGCGTTCGATTGAAGTCAGCTCGTGCTCCGCTCGCTCATCTAGCGGCCACGACAGAACAACTCTCCACCGTAAGTGCTGGGGATGCTAGGGATGCCTTTGAAGCGGGAATCAAGGAACTTGAGTACGTAACCGAGCAAGCACCGACCAGCATGAAGGATGAGATTGACACTGTTCGTAATGCGTATCGCGCCATCGCGATTGAATTAATTGCACTTAATTGGGATACCGCGGCGTATGTGTCGTCTGATGCCGCAGAAGTGCAATTGGAATTGGTCACGGGGGGCAGCGTCAATCAGGCAATTGCTCGAATCGGGGTCGACTCAACTGAGCGGTGCAAATTTGATATTGATTTCATGGCCGAAACGGCTGACACTCTGGTCACACTGCCGCAACCCCCGGTGCCAGATATCTCACAGCCTGATCTGTCGATTGAGCCTGTTGAAGGTGACAGTGCAACGATTGCACTTGGTCTAGTTATCGCTGATCGCTACGAGACACAAGTGACTGACTCCGAGGCACTTTGTTTGGGCACCGCGTTCAACGCAGCACCGGAGACAGGCTTGCTAGGAGAGTCTGAAATTGATGTGTTCTATCGACAGATCTTCAAGTTTTGCGGAATAGAAATTAACTGACAAGCGTCCTGTCAATCTCCATCTCTCGTAAAGTACTTGCGTGGAAATTGTTCTTGTGCGGCATGCAGAACCGGAATGGGTT
>JBIIRE010000125.1:0-4693 GCA_044341655.1 Ilumatobacteraceae bacterium
TCGAACCAACTCCACCGCAGCCTTCAAGCGCCGCTACCGGGAAGTTGATGTTCTCCTGATTGACGACATCCAGTTCATGGAAGGCAAAGAGGGTCTCCAGGAGGAGTTCTTCCACACTTTCAACTCGCTACACGGCGCCAACAAGCAGATCGTTATCTCCTCGGACCGCACTCCGGACGCCATCCCAACGCTGGAAGATCGTCTCCGCGGACGTTTCCGCTGGGGTCTCATCACCGACATTCAGCCGCCAGATATGGAAACCCGCCTCGCCATCTTGCGCAACAAGGCCGAGCGCGATCACGCGACAATTCCAGATGATGTGCTTGAGTACATCGCTAGCCGCGTGAGCACCAACATTCGCGAACTCGAAGGTGCGCTGATCCGGGTCACCGCATTCGCCAGCCTCAACCGGGTACCGATCACTATCACGATGGCTGAGTCGCTGCTATCAGACCTCTTCTCAGATCAGGCGCCAAAGATCCGCACTGATGAAGAACTGCTTGCAGAGATCGCCGCCTATCTCGGTTTCACAGTGGAAGCTTTGCGGGGCAAGAACCGTCAGCGGCCCTTGGTCACCGCACGCCAAGAGGCCATGTATGTGTTCCGTGAACTCACCGATCTCAGCTACCCGGCGATCGCCCGATTGTTCGGCGGCCGTGATCACACAACTGTCATCCACGCCGTCGACAAGGTCCAAAGGATGATGAAAGAGCGCCAACAGGTGTTCGATCGCGTCACAAACCTCGCACAAAAGCTCAAGAAAGCATGATTTCGAACACTAAAACTTCACCGGTGGAAAACCTGGGTACACGCCTGCGGACAAACCGGGAAAAGCAGTGCATAACTTTTGGTTATCCACCACCCCAGGCGAACTACAACCGTGTCCTGTGGAACTCAGGTGTTCTGTCCACACAGCCCGATTTCTTTCCCAATAAGGCTCCGCGGTGTCGTTTCCACAATCCACAGCACTTATTACCGTTATTAGGGTTCTATACAAAATCACTGGTTAATAACTTCCCGTGTGGAAAGGCCACTCGATGAAATTCCGTTGTGAACGTCAAGCACTCGCTGATGCTCTTGCAATTGTTGTTCGTGCTTCCGGAAGTCGCACTGCGTCTTCACCTGTTTTGGCTGGTGTGCGAATCGAAGTGAAAGGAGATTCACTTTCGCTTGCTTGCACTGACACAGACCAGATCATCACTTGCACAATTCCGGTTCAAGGAATCAACAACGGAGTCTCCGTTCCCCGTGCTCGCTTGTTCAACGACATCGTCCGCTCACTCGCTGATGGTGCAGTGGAAGTTGAAGTTGTTGGTGAAGATGTTGTTGTGAGTGGCGGACGATCAAACTTCAATGTCCCCACCTACATGGCCCAGGATTTCCAAGTTCTTCCGCCAGCTGCTGCACCCGACACAAGTACAGATGCTGAGGAGTTCGCTGATGCCCTGCGTCAAGTTGCGCGCACGGTAAAAAATCAAGATGATCACCCGTACCGCGGAGTACAGATATCGCATGACGCTGACGGGGTTCGCCTCGCAGCAACCGACAACTTCCGAATGGCTTTGCGCAAACTTCCGCACAGCAAGATTCTCGCGGTTGGCGAAAAAGTCTTAGTTCCTGGGCGCGCACTAACCGAACTCGAGCGCATGTTGCCGTTAAGCAAAGACCTCGTGATTCGTTGGGCAGATCCAACCATCACTTTCATCACGGGGACTGCGAGTTTGACCACGCGCACGATTAACGGCTCATTGCCGGATCCAAAAATGTTCCTGGATGCGCAATATCCGAACACGCTCACGGTGAATCGTGAGTTAATCCTTGAGGCCCTGCGCCGCGGCAAAATCGTTCTGCCATCAAGTATCGGATTGAAGTTGCATTTAAGTGAATCCGGAGTGCGGATGGAAGCTGCGGATCGCGATCTCGGCCGCACCGAAGAAGATCTCGATGCTGAATACACAGGCACTGATCTTTCGATCACATTCAACGTGGATTACCTGATGGCTGGAATCGAAGTAGTTGAAACCGAGTATGTACGCATTGCGATGAAGGACTCCCGCTCTCCAGCAGCGGTGTGGGCAGCAGATAACGAGGACTACAGCTACTTCATCATGCCCATCCGGGCGTGATCATCAAGTGACGGCGAAGTGTTTGTTCGGCGCGTAGAACTGACCAACTTCCGCAATTATGAATCCGCGAACCTCGCGTTCTCGCGTGGCACCACTGCAATTCTTGGCAAGAACGGCCAAGGCAAAACCAGCCTCGCAGAGTCGATTGCGTACCTGTCTTGTTTGCGCAGCTTTCGTGGCGTGCCCAACGAAGCGTTGGTGCGAATCGGCACTGATTCGGCCATCATTCGCGCCGATGTGGTTCATGATGATGGACGCGAACTCCTGATCGAAGCCGAGATAAATCTGAATGGGCGCAATCGGGTGTTGGTCAACAAACAAACACTGCGCAGAACCCGTGATCTTCTCGGCGTATTGCGGGCCACAGTGTTTTCGCCTGATGATCTCGCGATAGTTAAAGACGGCCCAGCGTTGCGACGAGATTTGATTGATGATGCACTGGTTGCAATTGATGCGCGGTTTGATGCAATTCGCACCGAAGTCGACCGAGTGATTCGCCAACGCAATGTATTGCTTAAGCAAGCAGGCGGCAGGCTCACGGAAGACGTGGTACTGACACTTGATGTGTGGGATGAAAAATTGGTCGCAGCAGGCACGGTGATGGGGGAGGAGCGCGCGGCACTTATCGCCCGCATGAATACCGAAGTACCTAACGCATACGACCAGCTCGCAGAACGGCACAGTGCCGTTGAATTGCGATACGAACCCGAATGGCGTTCGCGCGGTCTAGCGCATGCGCTTGCTGAAGCGCGTTCCGATGACATCCGCCGGGGCGTGTCTACGGTGGGTCCGCATCGTGATGACATCGAGATTTCAATCAATGGCCTCACCGCAAGATTCCATGCGTCCCAAGGCGAGCAGCGCTCGGTGGTGCTCGCTCTACGCCTCGCCGTTCATCGCATGGTTGCTGAGTCCGTGGGCAGTGTGCCGATCCTCGTATTGGATGATGTGTTGTCCGAACTAGACCCGGATCGGGCTAATGCCCTGATCGCAAATCTTCCTAAAGGGCAGGTGATTATCACATCTGCAAGTGGAGTTCCTGAGGAGACCAAACCCGATGCAATCGTGCGCATTGCCGCAGGTGAAGTGGTGGAATCATGAGCGACGACCCGAAACCAATTTCGTCCGACCTCGATGACCTCATGCGTCGTCTGCAAGCAGGCGACCGCGAGCAAGTTGGTGGCGTGTTCGGCAAGTGGGAAGAGATCGTCGGTGCTTCGGTGGCTGCAAATGTCACTCCAGTTCGGATCGAAAATCAGACCCTGGTTGTTGAAGTCTCAGAGTCAAGTTGGGCGACACAAGTGGGCTTTTTGGAGTCCACAATTCGGCAAAGAATTCTCGAAGAAACAGGCAGTGAAATCGTCAGTGTCGAAGTTCGGGTGCGTCGTCATCGGTAGACTTCTTTACGTACGAAAACCCTCATAAGGAACGAAGTGGCAAAGACGGAGTCGAAGTCAACAAAGCCAACGGCCGACTACGGCGCGAAAGACATCCAGGTTCTTGAAGGTCTAGACCCGGTGCGTAAACGCCCTGGTATGTACATCGGATCGACCGGTCTCGCGGGTCTGCATCACCTGATTTGGGAAGTCGTGGACAACTCTGTCGACGAGGCCATGGCGGGATTCTGTACCAAGATCAGCGTCACCCTTGAAAACGACGGCAGCTGCAAGGTTGACGACAACGGCCGCGGAATTCCAGTAGATCCGTACCCCTCGGGCCCCCACAAGGGCAAGAGTGCAGCCGAAGTGGTGCTCACGGTGTTGCACGCCGGCGGCAAGTTCGGAGGCGAGGGCTACAAGGTTTCAGGCGGCCTCCATGGTGTGGGCGTGAGCGTGGTTAACGCCCTGTCCAAGCGTGTGCTGGTCGAGATTGATCGTGATGGGGATCGTTACAGCCAGGAATTCGTCGATGGCGGTAAGCCAAAGGGCAAGCTCGGTAAGTCAGGCAAAACCCCAGGGCGCGGTCGCACCACCGGCACCACGATTCAGTTCTGGCCAGACCCAACCATCTTCCAAGCCGAAGGCGTTGAGTTCGTTGCACGTACCGTCACCGAGCGGTTGCAGACGATGGCGTTTTTGAACAAAGGCCTCGAGATCGAGTTCGTTGATGCGCGCAATGGCAAAGAGCAAACCATCACGTATCAGTACAAGGGCGGCATTGTTGATTTTGTGAAGCACTTGAACGCTTCAAAAGATGCGCTGTTTGCCAAGGTTGCTTCTTATGAAGATGAAGATGAACAAGAGGGCATGACCCTTGACATCGCATTGCAGTGGAACACCGGCTACTACGAAGGCATCCACGGTTATGCCAACGGCATCAGTACTACCGAGGGCGGCATGCATGTTGAAGGATTCAAGACCGCGCTTACTTCAGTTGCAAACAAGTACGCGCGTAGCAAGGCCCTGTTAAAGGAAAAAGATGACAACCTTCTCGGCGAGGATATCCGCGAAGGGCTGACTGCGATTGTTGCTGTCAAGCTCCGCGAACCACAGTTCGAAGGCCAAACCAAGGCCAAGTTGGGCAACGTGCCTGCGCGCTCGTTCGTCCAGAAAGCCACCAACAAGTGC
>JBIIRE010000126.1:0-4671 GCA_044341655.1 Ilumatobacteraceae bacterium
CCGCGTTGCTTTTGGCAATGGCACCTGTGAGTGTGCAAACGATGTTCTCTGGCCGGTATTACGACCTGCGCAAAGCATCCGATGAAGATCGTGCACAAGTTGCGGGTGTAGGTAGACAAAATCTTGCGCGCCTAAATGCCAACACATGTCATGTTTGGGCCGAAGGTGGCGAAGTTCTTGCTGGTGCTCGGGAAGGGGCACCTGTAGCAGCTCCGCTTCCTGTGCAACTCCGCTGTAAATCATTGGGCATAGACCCAAGCGCGTGGATCAAACGGGTGGCAGAATAGCAACACGATGAAACTCCCCCGTTTGAGTCAGTTGGCAATGGCGTCAGTGCTGTTGGTGGCACCTTGCGCCCATGCCGCTCAAGCAGCATCGCCCGAATCACTACCGACTTATCGGAACTTACGTGCTGTGCGCAACATGGACATCGTTCGAACTCTCGATCGCAAAAGTCTTTTCATCTCTGCTGACCCCGTTGACACTGCGGTCAAGTATCAACTCAATTACAACGGCAAAAAGATTTACGAAGGACGCAAGCCGCAATACACGGACACAAATCGTGCACTGGGCGTAGGCACTCACGTCTACTCAATGGTCGCAATCAACGCCTCAGGCGAGCGGACCACCCCCAATGTTGCTGCCTACACTGTGGATCCGTTTCCGACCATATTGCCCCCAATATCCGATTCAGTTGTTGGTGCAGTTCGAGTGGACCTTTCTGAACAATTGGTCTATGTGTTCGATGACCGCGCGATTTTCCCTCGATTGCTTGCCACTATTCAGATGTCGTCAGGCACTGGCGCAAAAGGCAGGCCCGGCAGCACGCCAACTGGCACCTTCAATGTGTGGTCCGGCGATCGCGGGCGTAGCGAACGCGCACGATTCAGTTCCACTGAGTGCATGGACCACATGGTGCGCTTCACCATCGGTTTTGGTGGAGGAAACATTGGATTCCATTCAATTCCGTATCGCTGTGGATCAAGCCCAAAGCAATATCTGAGCAATGCAAGTGAGTATCTCGGTACCGCGCCTTCGTCACATGGATGCATTCGTCTTAATGACTATGCAGCTGCCTGGCTGTTTAGGAATATCGCCGAAGGCGCACGCGTAAGCGTTATTGATTGAGCGTTACCCGCTGAACGCGGCGTAACCGTCAGCTTCAAGACGATCTGCCAGTTCTGGGCCACCGCTTTCAACAATGCGGCCCTTAACCAAGATGTGCACAAAGTCTGGTTTCAGATCTTCGAGAAGCCGCGCGTAGTGGGTAACCACAATGGCCCCGAGGGAGTCCTCATTCGTTGCATCTTCAACGCGACGAGCACAGTCTCGAAGTGCGTCAACATCAAGGCCTGAGTCAAGCTCGTCGAGAATCGCAAACTTCGGCTTCAATAGCGCTAGTTGCATGGTCTCATTGCGCTTCTTCTCACCACCCGAGAGATCTACGTTGACAGCGCGTTGGACCAAACGCGGATCAAAGTTGATGCGTTCTGCTTCGGCCACCACTGCACCAGCGAGTTCAGTTGTTGAGCGACCACGCGCACGCCAAGCCTGTTCAATGAGCTCATCAACGTGCACACCAGGCACTTCGGTTGGGTATTGCATAACGAGATGGAGTCCAGCCACCGCGCGTTGCCAGGTTGGCATCGCAAGAAGATCGACACCGTCCAACTCGACCGAACCAGACGTGACCTCATACCCGCGTTTACCCATTAGCACGGCAGAAAAAGTTGACTTACCCGCACCATTCGGGCCCATGATCGCATGGACTTCCCCCGAGCGAACCGTGAGGTTCATGCCCGTGAGAATTTCCTTACCTGCAACTGTTGCGCGCAGATTTCGAATTTCAAGCACACTCACGATTCGACCTCCACAACAACTTCCCCATTGACAACCCTTGCCACAAATACCCGAACGGGCTGAGTGGCAGGAAGTGAATTGGGTACTCCAGTACGGAGATCAAAAGCACTTCCATGACGCGGACACTCAAGCGCGCATGCATCATCCCAAACCGTGCCATCCGAAAGTGAAACATTTGCGTGTGAACACACATCGCCAATTGCATAAACCGAATCATCAATACGCACAATCGCCACGGCGACGTCTCCGACAAGAGCTTTGCGTGCTTCCCCATGCTTCCAGTCTTCGAAACGACCGACAACAACGCTGCTCATTCGCTACCCACCGTTTCGCTTGCGGCCAGCTTTGCCACCACACGGTCATACAGCTCGGCTGCGAGAACTTTATTCGGCAGTCGTTCGAGCACTTCGTTGAAAAAACCGAGAACCACTAGCCGTTCAGCGGTTGCTGGCTCGATACCACGGCTTTCGAGATAGAAGCGTTGATCGTCATCAATTGGACCCACTGTGCTCGCATGGCTGCACTTAACTTCATTGGTCTCAATGTCCAGATTCGGAACGCTCTCGGCCCACGCACCTTCAGAAAGTGTGAGGTTGCGATTGGTTTGATAGGCCTCGGAACCCCGTGCGTGCGGATGAATTTTGATCAAGCCGGTGTACACACTCTTTGACCTGCCAGCAACTGCCCCTTTAAACAAAAGGTCACTGTGGGTGCGTGGCGCTACATGCTCTTGGGTTGTGCGGAAGTCATGCATTTGCGTTCCGTCGGCAAAATAAAGAGCGACTTGCTGAGCTGAAGCACCTTGACCCACGAGGCGGCACTCGGTGCGCACTCGGGCATAGTCACCTCCCAAGGCAACAACAGAGAGATTTAGATTCGAATCTCTCTCTCCTTCGGCTTCTTGATGGGCGATCATCCAGGTTGTTGCACTGAGTTCATTAACCGCAAGGTATGAAACCCGTGCCGCTTGTGCAGCACGCACATCGAGCACTGGAATGACCAGCGCCTTGACACCATCTGCGGAGACAAATCTCTCAACTACCGATACCTCAGAATTTTCCCCAGCTTCGATAACCACACGCGGGCAATAAAGTGCACCGCTGGCATCAAAGCGATGGATGATCTCAACTACACCACCAGCATGAGACTTGGGCACCTGAATTACGATCGCCTCTGAATTTTCAAGGTTTGTCTGAGTGAACACATCCTCGTGTTTGAGAACACTTGCTTCAGATGACTGCACCAGAATCGCTGGATCGCCAACCACCTGAGTTGTACAGCGCTGAGGTGAATAAGCACCGAGATCGAGGTCGTCGATTCGGCTGTAGCGCCAAATCTCTTCTTCAGTTGTGGGCAATGCGAGCGTGGTCATGGCCCCTGCTTTCTCTTACCGAATGGCCAACGGCGCTTCTTGGCTTCGGGCTGTTTCCATTCTTCGAGCACCGAAGCCCCGATTGAGTTGATGATGTCTTCGGCTTCATCCAAAATCGCAGCAGCACTTCCATCGTCGAGGCCTGGTGGTTCTTCTGGAGTCTTTGGCGTAACAAGGGAACCGTAGGTCCAGTTAGCGTCAACCAAGCGGCGCTCGAAACCTGAACAAGGCTCTGGGCAGCGCCACGGTGCCTCCGGTGCGAGGTCGAGATTGCATTTGCGAACGGTTTCACCATTGGCATAAGTGCGGCTCTCGAAGTTCTTGCACTCCACTCGCATTGGCATCAGCCAACCGAACCTTCCATCTGGAGCTCGATCAGGCGGCTCCACTCCACTGCGTATTCCATTGGCAAAGTGCGGGTAACGGGCTCAATGAATCCGTTAACCACCATGCTCATCGCTTGTTCTTGTGAGAGTCCGCGGCTTTGGAGGTAGAACAACTGCTCATCGGCAATCTTGGACACGGTTGCTTCATGACCAATCTGAGCATCGCGTTCTCCGACTTCCATGTAAGGCAGCGTGCGACTCTCACTTTCCTCATCGAGGATCAGTGCGTCACATTGCACGTGGCTCTTGCAGCCGTAAGCACCTTCATCAACTCGAACGAGTCCGCGGTAGGTGGTGATTCCACCATCTTTGGAAATCGACTTGGAAACTATCTTCGACGAAGTCTCAGGAGCAGCGTGCACCATTTTGGCTCCAGCGTCTTGATGCTGACCAGCTCCGGCGTAAGCCACCGAAAGAACTTCACCTGTTGCCTTTGGACCAACCAAGTACACCGCTGGGTACTTCATCGTGAGCTTGGAGCCGATGTTGCCATCGATCCATTCCATGTGACCTTCTGCTTCAACACGCGCACGCTTCGTTACGAGGTTGTACACGTTCGGTGACCAGTTCTGAATTGTTGTGTAAGTGACACGTGCACTTGGCTTGACAACAATCTCGACCACTGCTGAATGCAATGAGTCACTGGTGTATACAGGAGCCGAACAGCCTTCGATGTAATGCACCTTTGAGCCCTCATCGGCAATGATCAGTGTGCGCTCGAACTGTCCCGCATTTTCGGAATTGATTCGGAAGTACGCCTGCAACGGCATCTCGCACTCAACTCCTGGCGGTACGTAAATGAACGATCCACCAGACCATACCGAGGTGTTAAGGGCGGCGAACTTGTTGTCTCCAGGTGGAATTACTGTGCCGAAGTACTGCTTTACAAGGTCGGGATACTCGCGCAAGGCGGTGTCCATGTCGCAGAACAGAATTCCCTGCTTCTCCAGATCTTCGCGGTTGCGGTGGAAAACCACTTCACTTTCGTATTGCGCGGTGACACCAGCAAGGTACTTGCGTTCCGCCTCGGGGATGCCGAGCTTTTCGTATGTG
>JBIIRE010000127.1:0-4640 GCA_044341655.1 Ilumatobacteraceae bacterium
GGCGAGTTCAATTGCAAGATCGAAAGTCCTTGCTGAACGTCCATCGGAAAGAATTTCGGTTCCATATGTATAGGACCCGGCAAGTTTTGTTTCGCGATGCCATAGTCCCGTCATGTCCACTGAGACATTCGCTGGCATCCCCATCAGCACCACCGTTGATCTCGGTCGCGTGAGTCTGATGCATTGGTCAACACTTGCTGAGTTGCCAACGGCATCGATGGTTGCATGCGCACCCGACGACAAGTAATCGCCAACCATGTGGCACCCCGTGTGTCGACGCACTGCACGGGCTAGATCGTCGGGCGAGACAACTTCGGTTGCTCCCAGTGCGGATGCGAAACGGTGTTGGACCGGATACCGCGCACCAACGATGATCTTCGCCGATGGAGCAAATTTACGTAGACCCGCAATCGCAGCAAGGCCCATAGTTCCCGCACCGAGTACGGCGATCACAGGTTCGGTTGTTCGCGCTGCGTGTTCGTTCTGAGCGATCGACCTAATTGCCATCAATGCTGCGTGGATACCACCAGCAAGTGGTTCAATCAGAACAGCTGCTTCATCCGACATTGAGTCTGGGATCCGGTGCACCTGAGATTCATGAACCCATAGCTGTTCTGACCAGCCTCCACCGGTGGAGCAACAGAAGCCCGTTTGGATTCCTGGTTTGAGTGGTGGAAGCGCAAGGTGTGCGTAGTCATCACCGTCTGCTGGGGCAGCGTCGGGGTGCGGTGGTTTGTGACCGCGTGCAGCGTGTCCAAGTACTGGTTCAACCACAACACGGGTTCCGTCTTCGAGCAAACCCACGATCTCATGCCCAGGCACGAATGGAAAGCTGACCCAATCCTCGAAATAAGGCGAGGCGTGCCCTTCAACCAGCGCGAGATCACTGCCACAAATGCCTGTCAGTAATGGGCGCAGGGTCATCCATCCATCGCCTGGGCGTTCGGGTAGGTCAATTGTGACGTGCTCTAGCGATGAGATCTTTGCTGCACGTGCAGTACTTACTGAGGCGGCAATGCGCGATATGGCAAAACGTGAAACTGATCGATCAATTCTGAGCGCCCTCATCATCGCCCCCTGCGTCCGGGAACAGGCATGTACTTCTTTCGTTCACGCTCAGACAGCATGGTGCCGATTGGCAACAACGGCTTCGACATTCCAGGAGCGGTATCCCAGTTTTCGACCAACCAGCCACGCTTGCGGGCAATCGCTGCGAGTCGGGTCTCTGGGTTGACAGCAACAGGGTGCCCAACTGCTTCGAGCAACGGTAAATCTGATGTCGAATCGGCATAGGCGACACACTCATCCAAGCGGAACCCCTCGGCCTCGCAGTAATCCGCGAGAACTTGAGCACGAGTTTCACCAGTTGGTGGAACGCGTTTCATCTCGCCCGAGTATGTGCCATCAGGGCGAATGGACATCTCGGCAGCAACGATCTCATCAAACAGTGGTTTCAATCCTGCAACTGCAAAATCAAGTGCACCAGTTATCAGAACGGTTCGGTGTCCAAGAGCGCGGTGCTCCCTAACTCGCCGTAGACCATCGGGGAACGACTTCGTGATGATCAGTTGCGTCATCATGTCGCGCACGTCTTCGTCGATCTGTTCAACGGGTGCATCCTCATAGCGTCGGTAGAAGTAGCGCAGAAAGTCACCGCGGTCTTTGCGATCCATCGCAAGTAGCTGTGGGCTTTCCTTCAGCGTCTGGAGTACGTATCGAACTCGTTCGGGAGTATTCAGTCGCCGCGTTGCCAGCCATGAATAACTCTCAACGACGTTTGATGCAATGAGCGTGTTTTCAAGGTCGAATGCGGCAACGTGGCGCTCGCGCGAAAGAACATTGGCACGCAGTCGACTCGCACGATCGGTACGGGTCTTCCCTGGCTGGGTCTTAACACGAGCGTGTTGAACGATGGAAGGCAGGTGAATGTTGTGGATGTACTCGGGCCAGTCAACCGCACGCGGATCGAAGCAGAAGTCGTCCCGATCTTTGGCGTCGAGGGTGTTCCAAATGCCCATGAGGTTGTCGACTTGATAGATCGCTTCACACTCGGTGTACAGCCCGTAGAGTTCGACATACTCAAGAGCGCGCTCAATATCGCCTTTGCGTTCTTCAAGCTTTGCTGCCCATTTGGCTTGGGTGCCTCTTAATGGCAGAGATTGAAGGGTCTTTTCGGCACGGTTGGTCAACGATTGTGCGCGCTTGAGTTGGGTTTGCACACGACCGCGGCCGGGGAAATTCCAGTCCGGAACGATGATTGGCTGACCTTCTGAGTCATAGATCGGGTGTTGTGTAAACCAGTCACGCACGTTGTCAACCAGAGTCCGGTAGCTGAGAGGGTTGATTCCGCCCGAGGCAACCTGCGTGATATCGGGAGCCCGGTCGGGGCCAAGTGCGGAAACAGCGATGATTGCAGCAACGACAATGTCAACTGGAATGACATCGATCGTTCCTTCTGGAACGCCCGGAAACTCTTTCAACATTCCGCGTGCATAGGAAAGAATCACGGGTTCTGCCATTCGGAAACCACGAATCCATCCAGGCTTGGGTTCGGCGAGAGCAGACTCAATGATTGATGGCCGCACGATGCTGACTGGAATGTTTCGCTTTTCGTCGGTCAGCGCTTGTTCGCCGAGAGCCTTCGTGAAAGCGTATGCATCAGGCCAGCCCACACTTGCTGCACGCGAGCGGCCCACAAGAACCAACTGATCTTTAACCCAATCAGTGCGCAGTTGTTCAGTTTTGGCCGCAAGTGCAGGCGCACCCGCTGCACCAAGTTCACGGCGCGCTTCTTTTCTGAATGACTCCAATTGTGAAGGTGCTCGGCTTGCTGCTTCAGCATCGCTGCGGAGTCTGCGCGCGGCCTGAACTTCGTTACGCCAGTTCAATCCAAGATCAAATGGTCCTTCGGAAACCAGTTTTTCGGGTGCATTACCGCGACGGTTTCCCGCAACGTAGCAAGTACTAACAGCGACCAAGTGTGGTGAAACACCCAACGCTTGCAGTGCATGGGCAATTCGTGTTGGACCCAAGAGGTTGATCTCGACAGCGGAGTCAAGTGGTGAATCAAATGACACCGCAGCTGCAGAGTGAATGACAACATCACATGAAGCGAGGATTTGTGCGTCTTCAGGTGAAAGCCCGAGTCCGTCTGTTGAAACATCGCCCGCAATTGTGATGATTCGCCGAGCACACATGGAGTCGAAATCCTCAGCGGTGTCCTTCAAGTTCTTGCGAAGTAGATCGAATGCGTCGTTCTTGAGCAGCTCTTTGCGTACTCGCTCAGCGGCACTTGACCGACGACCGGGGCGCACCAGCAATACCAATTCGCAATCAGGCACAGCACGAAGCAGACGTTCAACAAGCGCGGTGCCAACAAATCCGGTTGCCCCGGTGATGGCTATGCGCTTTCCAGCGAGTGACTCCGCAATCACACCGTGAGTTCTAGCACCTTTCTCTACCAAATGGTAGAGGAGAGACCGAATTCCTGATATACATGGGTTTTATGGCCCAGAGCGCCCCAACAGCGGACCGCATATTGACCGTTGCCACCGACCTCTTCGGGAGGCGCGGAATCGCTGGCACATCTTTGGACGACATTGCGGGCACGGTTGGCGTGGCCAAGCAGACGCTTCTTTATTGGTATCCGTCAAAGGATGCGTTGATCGGGAAGGTGTTGACCGCAACCGCAGTTGAACTCTTGCATGCCATCGATAAACCGGTGCGCGGCGCCGGTGACGGCTTTGCGCGCGTGGAAGCAACTATCAATTCAGTTTTTGCTGCAGCTGTGCGACGGCCTTCTTTGCTTGGTCTTGTGCGTGAACTGAATCGACTTGATACGAACACTTCGGACCAACTTCTTGACTCCATGAGAAGTCACATTGACACAGCAGTTGTTTGGTTGGAAGGTGAGATGCAAGCTGGCCGACTGCGGAGAGCTGACCCGCGGATTCTGTTGTCGTTGGTCTATGCAACCGTCGTTGGTGTAGCAACCGAAACTGAGGCACTACGCGCCGTTGGCTGGGAACCCACAGTTGGCAATTTGCGAAAGTTGCGTCGCGAGATGATCGAATTTCTGCGCGCTGCTCTTTTACCGTGAGGTTTTGTGCCTCTTGCGCGCATGACGTGCCAGTGCCAGATCAACAAGCCGATCAATCAGATCTGGGTACGCAAGGCCGCTGGCTTCCCACATTTTTGGATACATGGAAATCGGTGTGAATCCTGGAATGGTGTTTACTTCGTTACACAAAAAGCCACGGCCATCTTTTTCGTAGAAGAAATCAACTCGGGCCATGCCTTCTACGCGTAATGCAAGGTAAATCCTGATCGCCAATGCCTGAAGTTGAGCAATTTCCTGTAGATCGAGATGTGCTGGTACGACGAGTGTGGCGGAGTCATGAATGTATTTGTCGTCGTAGTCGTAAAACTCACCGCCAGGGATGATCTCGCCAGGAAGGGACGCTTCAGGCTGAAGATCACCGAGGATTGAGATTTCAATCTCGCGCCCGCTAGATGCTTCTTCAACCACGATCCACTCGTCATAGGTGAGAGCGAGTTCGGTTGCGCGACGCAATTCATCGAGTGTTTTGGCTTTGGAGACCCCGATGGACGACCCCATGTTTGCGGGTTTAACAAAAACT
>JBIIRE010000034.1:0-14359 GCA_044341655.1 Ilumatobacteraceae bacterium
CTCGCCCGTTCCATACACCACATTGACGCATTGAGTGTTTTCTCGCATTGCGCCAAAGCGCAGATGGTTGAGGCCACTGGCATTGGTTGCAAACATCCCGCCCAGGGTCGCTGAGTCCCGTGCTGCAAGGTCGACACTAAAACGTAAACCCGCCACTGCGCAGTGGCGCTGAAGCTCACCAAGGGTGGTTCCAGCACCGACACGAATCGTGTTGCTGTTTATGGGCTCGATTGAATTCAGCAGTGCAGTGGTAAGGACAATTCCTCCACGTAACGGGATCGAGCCGCCAACTAATCCTGTATTGCCGCCTTGGGGGACTATCGCCACTTTCTCGGCGATGCAGAGCTGAACAACTGCAATCACCTCATCGTGATCACGAGGTCGCACCACCGCCGTAGCCTGCCCTTGAAAACGGCCAGTCCAGTCGGTTTCATATGCAGCTCGCAGATCTGGCTCAACCAGAACGTGAGTTGGTCCCACGATTGCGCGAAGCTGATCAATGAATCCCTGTGGTGCCACCGCTCGAACTTACAACGAGAGTGTCGGGGGTTTGAGTCCCTGAACGCCCACCGTGTTTGATTTCATCCGTGGTTCAAGGTGTGGCAAGTGGTTCGTTGGGCTTAGATAAAAATTTCCGCCGAAGATGTTGAACACCCAAGACAAGGAGCAAGCTTGCGCCCCAGAGGGGATAGATGAGGCTCAGTAGAAGTTGAAAGACTCCAACCGACCGTTGCGTTCGCTCATCAACGGGCTTGCGTGGAGCACCTAAAGTGCCACTGCGGCGACGTCGATTCCACATCACAATTGCCGTCGTTACGTTCCAAACAACTAAGAGACAGATGGTTGTGAGGAAGATCCGATTGGCAAGGCCGAACTGTGTGCCCATGTGGGTTTGCACACCGAATTCCGCCATGCGTTGAATGCCGCCCCAGGTGGAGGCATCGCTGGTTCCAAGTGTCTTGGCCGTGAACTGATCGAGGTAGAGAGCGCCTTGCTCACCAAGCGAACTTGGCCAAGGGTTGAACACCACGTATGCGCCGTATTGCGTGACACCATCTTCTGTAACGCTGTCGACCGGGGGAGTAATGGAGAATCCTGGCTTCATCCCTTCTTCTTGTGCAGCGCGATATGCCGCTTCGAGACCAACGACCTCAGCTGGCGCCGCTTCAGGTGTTGCTGTGTCGGACCCGTCTCCAGAAGAGTGGTGGCCTTCATGACCCTCCTCGTCCGACGTGGGAATGGAATCATTAGCCGATGCCCACGGCACAGTGACACCGAAGCGGGTCAAATCTCCAACCTTTGGAATGTTTGACGCAGGCCCCGAGTACTCCCAAAAATTTTCGGTGTTCGGTGTGACCTTGGACGCGAGAGTTGAGAACTCGTTGCCCCAGAAGGTTGCCCAAGGAAGTCCCGTCACTACAAAAAAGATAAGACCAATGCTGAGCAGGGTGCCGCCCGAAGCATGGAGGTCGCGCCACATCGGACGTCCGCCCTCCTTGAACCGTGGAGGGAACAGCCTCTTGCGAATCCCTGATCGGGGCCACCAAAGGTAGATGCCCGTAATGGCAAGCACGAGTCCCCAGCCGGCAACAATCTCCACGATCACTTCGCCAACTTCGACATCGACGAAGGCAGGACCGTCGCCGACAATACCCATCAACGAAGGAATTGGCATCGTGAACTGGCGAGGCAGGAACGATCCGTGGGTGCGGTTGGCGAATGCGACAAGGCCAGAGTCGGAGGTGATTGTGCCCGTGATGGATCCGGTGTACTGGTTTACGTAGACGACGCGACCAATGCCTTGGTCATCAGTCATCGTGAAAGCATTCGCCCGGTCGGGGCGACGACCTGGAGTGACTGACGCCAGCCCCCAACCAGGCTTTGCCTTCTGGATATTTGCCAACTGCGTATCTAGTGGTACTTCGCGGTCGCCGACCTGCACTGTCATGACACCGTCATTGAGTGCTTCATCAATTGGGTCGGTGTACAGAATGATCAAGCCGGTGAATGCGAACCACAACAATGCTGGGGCAATGATTAGTCCCGCAAAGAAATGCGTGCGCCACAGCGCCCTCCATAACTTGCTCATGCCGATTCACGCTTCCTTTCTATAACAGAGGGGGTCCAGCCCACACCGCGATGCGCTCGATGGGTGTTTGAATTTTGCGGTCGGGCGAGCAACCACATCATTGCGACGCTAATGATTTCTGGAATATGCCGTGCTTCAGTGAGCAGCGGAATACTGCCGTTGATCATGTCGACGACTGCGGTGATCATCAGGCTGAGGGCCAGAACTCCTGCTACGGGAACCATCAGTCGTGCGCGTGCGGGACGCATGACCACGCTTAATAGAACTACTCCAAAAGCAATGCTGAATGATCCGAGATGTCGGCTCTGGTGAGTTCCATCAACGAGATCAAATACGGAGAAGGCGATCACTTCAATGGCGCAGATTGCTAGAACGCCGCGCGTAATGCTCCACACGCTCTTTCTTTGGCCAACATTGAACTGTTTGAGAATCTTGGGCGCAAGGTCCGTCATCAATGGTGCTTGACGGATCCCAGCTCGTTTCAGTGAAGCGGAAAAATCGAGGTAATTGCGGCAACCAATGCACTGGTCCATGTGTTCCTCAATGAAGGCACGTGGGAGACCAGTTCCCTCGTTGTCAAGATCTGCGCTGATTGACTCGCGTATCTGAACGCAGATCTCTGCGCCGTCTTGGTTTTGGGGTGCAGGCCCAAGGTTTTCGCGGTCGTCACTCATCCAAGCATCAGTCGTGCCGGGGGCTCAGAAAGTTCCCGAGACCGGGAAGTTTCTGCCAAACTCGCAAAGTGAGCAAAGAGGAGAGACTCCTGCAGTGCCTCGAAGCTGCGAGGGAAGGTGATGATGTTCGCCTCGCGGAACTCATAAGGACATTGCAGCCAAGGGTTTGGAATGTATGTTTAGCCTTGGGCTCTCCAGGCGACCCTGCCGATCTAACTCAGGAAACTTTCTTAAGGATGATTCGTGCCCTTCAGTCATTTCGTGGGGAATCAAGCGTTGAGACCTGGGTGCTGTCCATAGCTCGACGAGTGTGTGCGGATCACATCAGGTCTCTAGGGCGTAATAGGCGTCTCGTCAGTCGATTGAAAGCCATGGCAGTCGAATCGGTTGCTCCTGCTACGGAGATTGAGACCATCGATGAATTGGTCAAGGTGACTTCGCCCGAACGGCGAGAAGCATTTCTCCTGACGCAGATCGTGGGCTTGACTTACGAAGAAACTGCCTCAATTATCGGATGTCCAGTGGGGACAATTCGTTCGCGAGTCGCACGGGCGCGAGAGGAACTTCTTGAGGCCCATCTGCGAAACGAAGCGGTATAGGTTTCCTGCCGACGGGGCGATCTGCGCGTGGTCAGCGATTGAAGTTCAACTTGAGCCCTGGGCGTGGCCAGCGACAGGAAATAAGCCGACCCGTTAATGACAGCGTGATGAATGCCGTTTGCATGTCTGGCCCGCCAAAGCAGATGTTTGTTACAGCGTGATCAAAAACATTCTCGGGCAACTTATGAGCGACGAATGTGCCGTCTTCAGGATTGACCTCAGTAATTCCGCTGTGAATGAGTGTGCCAACCATGACGTGTCCAGCGGAATCAACAGCAAGTGAGTCAAGACCCATTGCGCCGGGCAAACCGACTACGAGAGACCACTCATCAAAACGTGACTCGCGAAAGAATGCGTGAACGCCGTGGCCAGGGGAGTCCTTGAGCTTTCCTGGCGCAACAATCTCACGTCGATGCACCATGCGGGTATGTGTCTCCGACCAATAGAGCGTCTTGCCATCAGGTGAAAGACCAATACCGTTCGGGCCATCCACTTGCGGCAACGGACAACTAATTGCAGATCCGTCTGGTTGTGCGTAATAGATGGCATTGCCACCGAGGTCGGTAAACCAAAAGCCACCGTCAGTGTCAAACACAATGTCGTTTGGTGCTGTCAGTAGATGCCCGTCACACTCCGTGTAGAGATCTTGGAACTCTCCTGTTTCGAGATTCACCTTCTGGATTCGACCACGATGTGAAGCATCCGGGGTCATGCCACCGTTGTTGCACACATAAACCCAGCCGTCAGGCCCGATCGCAGCACCGTTTGGACCATCACCCAATTGGGCAACTACGGACTTTGTGCCATCGGTTGCAATTCTGGTTAAGCGACCACCAACGATCTCAACAACGAGCACGCTGCCATCGGCGAGCGCGATTGGCCCTTCAGGAAATTCAAGACCCTCGGCGAGGATCTTGACGTCCCGAAGATCTTGTGTGTCGTTGCGGCTCACTTGGGGGCGAAACGCGTGCCAGCGTCGACACGAATTGTGCCGCCGTTCAACATCGGGGTCTTCACAATGGTCATTGCGACATTCGCAAATTCATGCGGCTTGCCCATGCGCTTAGGGAACGCAGCATCTTTGCAGAGCACGGCGGCGCGTTCATCATCGAGTCCCGCCACGATTCCGGTTGCAAACAAGCTTGGAGCGATTGCGTTCACTCGTACGCCGATGTTGCCCAGATCGCGTGCCATGGTGAAGACCATGCCAACGATGCCAGCTTTGGCTGCTGAGTAAGCGACTTGACCAATCTGACCTTCAAATGCAGCGATTGAAGCGGTGTCAATAATCACGCCGCGCTCGCCCTCTTCATTTGGCGCATTCTTTGACATGTGCAGTGCTTGGATGCGGTTCAAGTTGAATGTGGCAACGAGGTTCAGGTCGATGTAGCGCTGAAAGTTGTCAAGCGGGTAGGCGCCATCTTTGCCAACGGTGCGCATTGGCATGCCACCGCCACCACCGATGGTGTTCACAGCAATGTGCAACGCGCCGTGTTGTGCGACAACTTCGTTAATCGTCGCTTCCGCTGCTGCGTAGTCGAGTGCGTCTAATGCGTGGAATGTGCCGCCAAGTTCTTTGGCTACTTCTGCGCCCTTCGATGACGGCAGGTCAAGAATCGCTACCGTTGCCCCTTCAGCTGCGAGTTGCTCGGCCGTTGCTTTGGCCATGCCGGACGCGCCGCCAGCGACGATTGCTACTGAACCTTTGACTTCCATGTGTTCCCCCGTGTGGTGTGTTTTCGAACTTTCTCAGGCTAGGTCAGCAGCAACCACGGCACCCGATTCGGCGAGGCTCCTGATGTGGTCTTCGGTGAACCCAAGTTCACGCATAATGGCTGCGGAGTTCTGGCCGAGTATTGGCGGTGGGGTATCGAGGGTGAGTTGCAGATCACCGAAGTCCCACAGCCCACCAACCTGACGCATCCGGCCGTAGGCGAGATGGTCATAAGAAGCCACAAGGCCAGCCGACGTTGTTGCATCTCCGAACAGGAACTCTTGAGTTTGATCAAGACGAACGGGTTCGCAAGGAACGCCAGCCTGCTCCAGTTCAGAAAGTGTCGATGCACATTCGCGTCCAGCGAATTTGGCTTCCACTGCCTCAAGTGTGGTTGCACCAGCAACTCGACACAGCGCATCAACCTGTTCGGTGGTGCGAGCCACTACAGCGATCCAGCCGTCGGCGAGTTGATAGATGCGGTCTGTTGGCGATACACCGGTTTGACGATTATCCAGACGCGGATAAGGGGCCAACTTCCCATCCGGCAACACGAGGGTCTCACTTGTAGTTAGCAATGCAGCCCCCAGCAAAGATGCTGAGACGGTTTGTCCTTCTCCGGTTTCATCGCGGCGCATCACACCAAGCAATGTGGCGACAACTGAGGCCATGGCGCACTGGTGATCCATCATTCCGAATCGATGCCACATGGGCTGATTGCCTTCGCCGGCACCTTCGTATTCCCAGCCACATGATGATTGGAACAGCTGGTCATATCCGGGCCAGTCCTTGCGTGGACCAATTGGACCGTATGACGATGTGTGGCAATAAACCATTGCGGGATTGATTTTGCGCAGGGTGGGTTCATCAATTCCGAGTTTGATCGCAGCTGGCATACGGATGTTGTGGTGAACCACATCGGCCCACTTCACTATGCGCTCAAGAATCTCTCGCGATTCGGGCTTCTTTAGATCCACTGCGATGTCTCGTTTGCCACGCTGGCAACCTGCAAACACTCGCTCAACAAAACGCATCTGGTCACCAGTTGTGGTTTCAAGCTTGATTACGTCGGCACCAAGATCAGCCATCAACATCGGGGCAAGTGGCCCAGCGAGGAAGTTGCCAAAGTCAAGAACCTTGAGACCAGCTAGAGGAGCATTACCCCCTGCAGACTTCGAGTTTTTTGCACGAGGTTTGTTTGACCAAGTTCCACCCGCGTGTTCGTTGAGTCGGGGAGCGGCCGAGGTGACCTTTGGTGCGGGCTCGGTCATGTACGGAATGCCGGCTTGTTGGGTCTTGCCGAATTGTGGATCTTCGACATCGATCACGTAGCCATTGATTCGCGCCTGTTCGTCAAAGAAAATTTCCCCCATTGGCATCGCTGCTTGAGCTGGCACATCATTGGTCCAGAATTCGTTCAGCCAGTCTTTGCTCGAATACAACTTCATGGCTGCACGGTTCGCACCCGAATTCGGATAAGCCATGGATGACTTAAAGGTCGCGTTGTATTCCGCAATTTTTTCTGGTCCGAATTCTTCGAAACACTTCTTCATCATCGGCACGTTGTCGGGTACGCCCATGAGGTGAATCCATACGCCATCAGCACATTCAAAAAGTGTTGCTGTGCCATCCTTTGGAAGTCCCATGGCAAAAGACGGCGAAGGATTTTCCGCAGTCGCCCAGTGCATGGTCATTGGAATTAATGCACCCTGAAACAAACTTGTGTTGGCAACACCACCACGCCCAACCTTGCCACGATGAATTAGGCGCGAGAGGATGCCGATTGTGGCGAGGTACACGGCACCCCAACTGCCCAATGGAATACGTAGGTAGATCGGACCATCGCGGTAACCGCGTTGCTCATCCATCAAGCCCATTCGCGCCATTACTAGCGTGTCCTCTGCGACACGATCCCGGTCTTCATGGCGCTGTGGGTACCCAGCAATGCCACTGACAACGAGTTCTGGGTACTTCGCGGTTAACGATGCATCATCGAGTCCAAGACCCGCGGCCTGTGCGGGTGTGAACGAGTGAATTAGTACATCGGCATCTTGCAATAGTGCACCAAGTTGCTCAAGGCCTGACTTCGATGTGATGTCAACCACAACGCTGCGCTTGCTGCGGTTCCACGTGGCAAATCCTGCAGCACTGCGAGCACGATCGCCTTCGGGCGATTCGACCTTGATCACTTCAGCACCGGATTCTGCCAACAAGCGTCCAGCCAGTGGCCCTGCCAAACCTTCGGCAAGTTCAACTACACGAATGCCTTCAAGTACTCCTGTGGCCATCGGTCCCCCCCGTTCCAATTGTCCGTGCCCTAAACCATAAACGGAAAGGACTTAGCGCAAGGAACGGAGAGTATTACTAGGCGCGCTGCGCTGTATCACTAGGCGCGTTGCGCCATTGGCACATAGTTGCGCTCAGCAGCGCCTGTGTACACCTGGCGTGGACGGCTGATCTTTTGTTCCTTGTCCCCGAGTAGCTCACTGAAGTGCGCAAGCCAGCCTGCGGTGCGTGGAATCGCGAACAGCACGGTGAACATATCCACTGGGAATCCAAGTGCCTGGTAGATGAGGCCCGAGTAGAAGTCCACGTTGGGATAGAGCTTGCGCTTCACGAAGTACTCGTCTTGAAGGGCAACCTCTTCGAGTTTCAGTGCCACGTCGAGCAACGGGTTCTTGCCAGTTACTTCAAAAACGTCGTACGCAGTCTTTTTGATGATCTTGGCGCGTGGGTCGTAGTTCTTGTACACCCGGTGACCAAAGCCCATGAGCTTGCCGTTTCCATCCTTCACGCTCTGAATAAATGCTGGAACATTGTCGAGGGTCTTGATCTCCTCAAGCATTCGCACAACAGCTTCGTTGGCTCCACCATGTAATGGTCCATACAGGGCAGATGCCGCTGCGGCGGTTGCTGAGTATGGATCGGCATTCGAAGATGCCACCACGCGCATCGCGGTGGTGCCACAGTTCTGCTCGTGATCAGCGTGAAGAATGAACAACACGTCCATGGCTTTTGCCAACACCGGGTTGACATGTGAGTCATCACCAATCTTGAACATCATGTTCAAGAAGTTTTCGGAGTAGGTGAGTGAGTTATTTGGGAGCACGAAGGGCAGACCAGTGCTGAATCGGTAACACATTGCCGCAAGAGTGGGCATTTTGGCTACTAGTCGTAGTATCTGGCGGTCAAGGTTCTTCTTGTCGAAGATCTCCTTGGCATCGGGATAGAAAGTTCCAAGCGCGGCTGCTGCAGACACGAACATGCCCATTGGGTGTGCGTCGTAATGGAAACCATCAACAAACCGCTTACGCATGTTCTCGTGAATGTACGTGTGGTGAGTTACGTCGTAGGTCCACTGTTGGAGCTCGGCTGCAGTTGGTAGGTCGCCGTTTAGCAACAAGTAGGCAACCTCAAGGAAAGTTGACTTCTCGGCAAGTTGCTCAATTGGGTACCCGCGGTACCGAAGAACTCCAGCGTCACCGTCGAGATAGGTGATGGCAGACTTGCAAGCGGCAGTTGATAGATATGCCGGATCGTAAACACGCAGATCCGCGTCAAGTTCGCGAAGTGCGGTTGAAGGAAATGAACCGTCGGTGAGCGGGACTGTTACCTGCTTACCGGTGCGGTCATCGATGATGGTGATGGTTTCAGCCACCGAGAACCCCTTATGTGCTTATGGAGGGCTTCCTCCCCCCGAGGTTCAGGTTATACGGCTTCACATACGAATTGTTAAACGACGTTTGCGGCAACCAAAAGGCAGGACAGAACGGTCAAAGTGGCGAGTTGTCGTGCTTGCGCTTGATGAGCTTTTCACGTTTATCGGCGAGCATCTCCAGTGCAGCGACAATCTCGCTTCGGGTCTCAGCGGGTGTAACCACTGAATCGACTAGACCACATTCGGCGGCAACATAAGGATTCAGTAAGCGCTCGGCATAGTCGGCCTCAAACTCGGCTTTTTCTTCGTCGGTGGCTTTGCGTTGGAGGATCGCCGAAGCCTGCCCGGCTCCCATCACGGCCAACTCTGCCCACGGCCATGCCAAGCAGAGGTCATTACCCATGCGCTTGGAATCCATGACGATGTAGGCGCCCCCGTAGCTTTTGCGAAGGATCACACAGATTCGCGGCACGGTTGCACGACCGTACGCAAATACGAGTTGGGCGCCGTGACGGATCATTCCACGCCATTCGAGATCCTTGCCCGGGTAAAAGCCGGGAGTATCAACCAAGGTGATGATCGAGATGTTGAACGCATCACAAAGAGTCACGAATCGTGCGGCCTTTTGTGATGCTGGAATGTCCAGTGTGCCCGCGAGGACCATCGGCTGATTGGCAACAATCCCCACAGTCCGCCCGCCCATCGTGGCAAACGCGGTAACAACATTTGCCGCCCACCGGGGTTTCAACTCGAGATAATCACCGTCATCGACAATTGATTCGATTACGTGTCGAACATCGTAGGAACCAGTTGAAGACTCCGGAATGAGTTCACCAGCTTCGGGTGTTTGTCGGTCACGGGAATCTGAGGTTGGGAACTGCTCTGGAAGTTCGTCAGTGCTATCGGGCAAGAACGCGAGTATTTGGTCAACACTGTCGCGTGCCGATTCAACGTCGCTAACAACAATTGATGCCACGCCACTGGCGCGTGCAAGCGTTCCCGCACCACCAAGCTCTTCGTTACCAATATCGATGCCGGTGAATTGCGTGACCATCGCCGGGCCAGAAACGAAGGCATAAGCATCTTCTGTGAGAATCACGAAATCAGAGAGACCCAACATGAGTGCAGGGCCAGAAACGGCTGGCCCTTCGACAATGAAAAAGATTGGCACGATTCCCGAGCATTGGGTGACTGCGCGCGCTGCACGACCCCAGCCATGCAGGGATGCGATGCCCTCGTCAATGTCTGCACCTGATGAGCCCATCTCAAGCACTAGCGGTCGCTTGGATGCGAGAGCTTGGCGGGCAGATGATTCAATCACTGATGATGCGTCAGCGGTCAATGCGCCTTTGCGTGCGGACGAATCTATGTCAACCCAGATCACCTCGCGTCCGGATTCGAGCGTGCGAGCCGTAGAGGATGCGGCTCCCGGTACCCGAGACTGAAGCGCGAGCGTTTCGTTCACGCTTCAGAAACTACTTAGTTACCGGGGCGTACCAGTGCCCCCGTGCACGCGATGAATTCCGGGGCTGTGTTGTGGGCGAATATTGCGAAGAGTTTCGGTGGTCACATTGAAGATCGCCCGAGTTGCACTATTGACCGCTGGGCGTCTGCGTTGCACCCAGCCGACGGTGCGTTGGGGCCGTTCGTCAATGGCAATGCGGGAGAATGGCCCTTCAAGCCATTGTGGAATCGCCGACGATGGCACAATCGCAGCTCCGTATCCTTCAAAAGCAAGCGAAGCGAGAAGTCGTACACCATCGATTTCGGCATGTGCTTTCAGCGTGACTTCCTTTGCGGCCGCAAAGCGATCTAGTACCCGGCGAAACGCGGTTCCGGCGGGTGGCAAAAGAAGTGCATGTGAAGCGAGCTCGTCGATGCCGATGTTGTTGCGACCTGAGAGTTGATGGCGAGTGTGCACCACAAGCACGAGATCTTCAGCAAAGAGTGGCTCAACTGTGACATCGGGTTCGGTCAGCGGTAAGTGGACGATGGCGGCATCGATCTGACCATCAACGACTCGGGGTAGCAGCGAGGATGTACTGCCCTCGTGCGCCGTGACTCGAACCTCGGGATACCGGCTAGCCATCGTGTTCAGAATTTGCGGCATGATCCATCTCGCGGTGGTGCTGAGCACGCCGAGGCGAGTTACGCCTGTGATTTGGTCCTCGAGGGCGGTGAGGTCGCCAGGGATGTCCTCTACCTCGCGCAGAATCCGTCGTGCTCGTTCTAGGACCACCTCGCCCTCGTCGGTGAGGGCCCCCGAGTTGCGATCCACAAGGGTGGCCCCGAGTTCGCGCTCCAAGCGGGCGATATGGGCCGAAACGTTCGATTGCACGGTGTAGAGCGCCTTGGCCGCAGCCGAGAATGAGCCGTTGTCAGCAATGGCTACGAGGCTCGAAAGGTGCTTAATATCCACGAATTGAGCCTATCTGAAAAAACGATAGTAAGTATCTCTTATTTCGGGTTGAGTGTTCACACTTTCACGTGCATAATTGAAAGCAACATATCGCGACAACTTCCCCCAAGTTGTCCGACAGGTCCCGGTGATCGTTCCCCCCAACGATCGGGATCCAGGTTGAGAGGCCCGACTTCCCCCAAGTCGGGCCTTTCCCGTATCTAGGGGCTGAATGCCAGAAGCGAGAAAGGCACTCGTTCGCCCGCAACGGACTCGTAGCCTTCAACCCGTGCCTTCATCGATTGCGATTTTTGATCTTGACCGCGTGCTCGTACGCGGAGGATCAGGTCGCGTGATCGCATCAATGGCGCGGCAGTCGGGCCTTGTGAGCCGCGAGCTTCCGAACAGTGATGTTTTCTATTCGTTGATTGATGCCTTCGGCGACAACATCGTTGTGATGGCCGCGGCGCGTCAATTGCCACTCGTGTTTAAAGGAAAGCAAAAAAGCGCAGTGCAATTTGGTGCTTCATTGGTTGCACCTGATCTGTCGCCGTGGGTTCAGGAATATGCCGCCAAAGAAATTGCGGATCATAAAGCTGCTGGTCGCGGGCTTGTGCTCGCTACGGCGATGCCCGCTGAGATTGTGCGGCCAATTGCCAACAAACTCGGATTCACCGCTGTTATCGCCACTGAGTTTGGTGTTGATGATGACGGAAAATTTAGTGGCGAGATCAACGGCAACTTTGTTTGGGCGGATGGCAAGCGTGCTGCAATCGAGAACTACGTGAGTGAAAATGAAATTGATCTCAAGACGAGTTGGATGTATTCAGACTCACGCAATGACATCGCAGTGATGGAACTAGTAGGAAATCCGATTGCGGTCAATCCCGACCAACGGCTTGAGCGTCACGCTCGTGAGCGGAGCTGGACCATTGTGCGGTTCGAGGATGCAAATGCGGGGGATTCGCTGATTCCCGATCGCGCCGAAGCTCAGCGCATTGCATTCAAAGTGTTGCGTCCTGAAATGCTTCCGTTCGCTGATTTTGAATTTGTTGGGCTTGACTGTGTGGACCCAAACACGGCTGCGATTCTTGTTGCTGAAGCAAAAAATAGTTTTGATTACGTGGCACTAGCGCTCACCGTGGCAGCGATTGGTCGCCCAGTTGGGTTCGTGCGCAACGAAGACTTAGTCGAAGATCTGGTTGGTTCACTTGCCAACGGGGAAATGCAAGTAGCAACTGGCGCACCTTGGGACACCGTGATCGCAGCAGCGAAAGTCTCAGGTGCCGCCGTTTATGCAGTGCGGGTTACGGGGAGTGATGCCGTATGGCCACGCGACAAGCCGCTGCCGGCAATTTGGAATTTACGCAATCCACCGGCTGTGACCTGTGAGGTCACCGGGCCGTTGGATCTGAAATTCAGGAGCGCTTCAGCAGACGCCGCAAGGATTGAATCAGCGACGGCTTAGTTAAGCCCGACTTGCTCTTTTCGCCTGCAACCTTCGCGCGCACGATGTTGAGCGCCGAACCAGCTTTGAACCACTCAACCTGCTCTGGGCTGAAGGTGTGCTTGGCCTCAAACTCGACAACCGAACCGTCGGTCTTGTTGATTACGCACTTCACTGGGCGATCTGGCACTGGTGGCAAATTCAACACGCTGATCGTGTCGTCTTCGCCGATGAGTTCGTATGTGCCTGGATCGGCAAAGGTCAGTGGAACCAGCCCTTGCTTCTTCAGATTGGTTTCATGAATACGAGCAAATGAGCGAGCAAAGATCACGACTCCGCCGCGGAAGCGAGGCTCCATTGCAGCGTGCTCACGCGAAGACCCTTCGCCATAGTTCTGGTCCCCAATTGCGCACCAGCGAATGCCATTTTCTGAATACCGCTTGGCAATTTCTGGATAGGGGCGACGCTGCCCGTCGGTTGTGTCCTTGCCAATTCCAGCCACATCGTCGTAGGCGTTAACGGCGCTTTCAAACAAGTTGCCCGAGATGTTCTCCAAGTGCCCACGGAATTTGAGCCACTTGCCCGCGGCTGAAATGTGGTCGGTAGTGCACTTGCCTTTGGCCTTCATGAGAATTGGCAATTTCAGGTAATCGTTTCCATCCCAAGCTGGGAACGGTTCAAGCAATTGCAGGCGGTCGCTGGTAGGGCTCACCTCGACTGTGATTCCTGATCCATCAGCCGGAGGGGCGATGAAAGTGTTTGCACCAGGGTCATAGCCCTTGGCCGGGAGAACATCACCTTGTGGCGCATCGAGTTTGACCTGCGAGCCGTCGGGCGCCGTGAGGGTATCAACAGTTGGATCAAAGTCGAGTCGACCGGCGAGCGCAAGAGCGATCACGGTGTCTGGGCTCGTTACAAATGAGAGTGTGTTCGCCGAACCGTCGTTGCGCTTAGGAAAGTTACGGTTGAAAGAGTTCACAATTGTGTTGGGCTTTGAAGTGATCTCGTTAGCGCGTTCCCACTGGCCGATACACGGACCGCATGCGTTAGCGAGCACGGTTGCGCCAATTGCTTCAAGGTCAGCCATCAAGCCGTCGCGCTCAATCGTTGCGCGTATCTGTTCCGAACCCGGTGAAACAAGGAGTTCAACTTTGGCTTTCAGGCCCTTGGCGGCGGCTTGGCGCGCGACGGATGCCGCGCGTGTGATGTCTTCGTATGACGAGTTAGTGCAACTGCCGATCAGCGCCGATGAGATGTCTAATGGCCAGCTGTTTTCGCGCGCCGCTGCGCCGACGGCAGCACCAGCACGGTGGGCACGGTCTGGTGAATGTGGTCCATTGATAAGGGGAGTGAGAGTGCTGAGGTTGATTTCAATGGTCTGGTCGTAACTTGCACCATCATCTGGGCGCAGATCAGATTTCACCTTGTCTGCTTCGGTTGCGATGTCGGCGCGACCGGTGGCGCGCAGGTACGCCGCCATGTTGTCGTCGTATCCGAACACCGAACACGTGGCGCCGATCTCGGCACCCATGTTGCAGATCGTTGCTTTACCTGTTGCCGAAATTGAATCCGCACCTGGCCCGAAGTATTCAACGATTGCTCCAGTGCCGCCCTCAACCGTGAGAACTCGGGCAACTTCGAGAATTACGTCTTTCGGACTTGACCATCCCGACAATGTGCCGGTGAGCTTTACGCCGATCACTTTTGGCCAACGCACGTTGAATGGAAAGCCAGTCATTACGTCAACTGCGTCAGCGCCACCAACACCGATGGCCACCAT
>JBIIRE010000035.1:0-14313 GCA_044341655.1 Ilumatobacteraceae bacterium
CATGGGGCAAAAGTTGAGATTGATTGGATCCAAGCCGAAGAAGTTGAGGGTCTTCTGACAGCGGGTCGATTAGAGCATCTGGACGGGATGATTATTCCGGGTGGATTTGGGCCGCGTGGAATTGAAGGCAAGATTGCTGCGGCTACATACGCTCGTGAAAATAATGTGCCGTGCCTTGGTATCTGTTTGGGCATGCAGGTCATGACCATTGAATTCGCCCGCAATGTGCTTGGCATGCTTGACGCCAATTCGACTGAATTTGATCCATCGACGCAACATCCAGTCATTGATCTCATGCATGACCAGCGGGATGTGACGGACAAGGGCGGCACCATGCGTCTCGGAGCTTTCTATGCCGTTTTGCAGCCCGGTTCGAAGGTGGCGACACTGTATGGCGAGCCTGTTGTGAGTGAACGCCACCGCCATCGTTATGAGCTGAATTACAACCTTCACAATCGATTTGAAGACAAGGGCTTCATCTGCAGTGGCACTTCGCCTGATCGTCGTTTGGTTGAATTCATTGAACTGGTGGACCATCCATTTTGGGTTGGCACCCAAGCCCATCCTGAGTTCAAGAGTCGCCCCGACCGGCCTCATCCGCTGTTCATGGGTTTGATTGGCGCGTCTCTAGTTAACACCGCATCGAACACTGCATCGAAAATTGAAGATGCGAGGCAGAACGCCGTTGGCTGACTTTTCGCAATTGCGCACAGAGCAGTTGCACCAGTGGGCCGTATGGTCGCTCGAAAGAGGTTCGTTTCGTTCAGCATCTGGTGAAGAGTTCGAACGTACGTATGTGCGGTCTCCGGGTGCGGTTGCGGTCGTTCCAGTTCTGGAGGCAGCAGGTGAGGAAAGCGTGGTGCTGGTGCGCCAGTTTCGAGCCGCATTGGGGCGATCAATTCTGGAAATTCCAGCTGGAATGCGTGACGTTGAAGGCGAAGACCCCGAATCCACTGCCGGCAGAGAATTAGCTGAAGAAACTGGCTACGTGGCGTCATCGCTTAGTTTTCTCGGCGTACTTGCGTCCGCTCCGGGTATCACAGACAGCGAAGTGATCATCTACGAGGGCCGGGAACTCACCATTGGTGAGACAAATCGACACGGACCAGAAGAGCACCATATGGATGTGGTGGTGATGCCTCTTAAGGCTGCTCTTGATTTGGTTTTTGGCGGTGAAATTACAGATGCCAAAACCATGATTGGATTATTGATGCTCAGTGAGAAGCGCAGTGGTAAGCGTTAGCGATTCAACTTTGGAAGATTTCTTATCTTGGATGGAGATCGAAAAAGGAAGATCGAATAACACTCTTGCCGCATATCGCAGAGATTTGCAGAGTTTTGTGGTCAGGCTGGGCAAACGCCAATTACCTAATGCACGTGCTGAAGATGTTCAAGAGTGGGTGAATCATCTCAAATCCTTAGGTCGAAGTGCGGCGAGTATCGCTCGAGCTCATTCAGCACTCAAGATGTACTTTCGCTACTTGATCGTCAATGACTTACGTAAAGATGACCCAACGATTGTCTCTGAAGGCGTGAAGGTGCCTCGTGGGCTCCCCAAACCTTTATCGGAGGCAGACATTGCGTCTTTGATTGATGCGATAAGCGGAGAAGATGTAATCGCTGCGCGCGATCGTGCGGTTCTTGAGTTGTTGTATGCCACGGGCGCTCGTGTTTCGGAAATTTGTTCACTTTCCTTTGCGGATATCGACATGCGAGCACAGACTGTTGTTCTGTTCGGTAAAGGTTCCAAGGAAAGAATGGTTCCCTTCGGAGCGCCTGCTGCAAAAGCGCTTAATGATTGGCTCGCAAGTGAAGCGCGGCCTTCTCTGCAACTGGGAGGAAAATTCAGTCGCGACGATGAGAACGCAGTATTTCTGGGTGCTCGCGGCAAGAGGATCACGCGGCAGGCGATATTTGACATTGTTGAACACGCAGCTCTTCTGGCTGGTCTTGCCAGTAGACACGTGAGCCCGCATGTCTTGCGCCACTCTTGCGCTACTCATCTACTTGACCACGGAGCAGATCTGCGAATTGTTCAAGAACTATTGGGACACGCGAGTATTTCGACTACGCAGAGGTACACGCTTGTCTCACAGGATGTGCTTTTCGAGACTTATCGCGCATCCCATCCCCGGGCGTCGAAGTGATGAGAATGATTATTCACCTCATTAAGCGTTACGTGTGGGCGTTATCGGCCAAGAAACCGTCAAGCTCCGATTGCGTCGAGGTTGGACGCGTTCTCGGCAACGAACTATTTGGTTTGTGGATGACGATGCCAATTCACGATCAAGCTCACTCCATCGTTGTTTGGCGCAGATATCTTCAGTTGCGGCCGAGTGCTTCACAATCGGAAGAAGCTGCTGTGCTCTTGCATGACATCGGCAAAATCAAGTCAGGTCTTGGCATTCATGCGCGAGTGTGTGCAACGATCCTGGGTCCACGTACGAAGCGGTGGCGAATGTACTCAGAGCATGAAGCAATTGGTGCTGAGATGCTGAAGTCACTAAATGTTGACCCCATCATTGTTGCGATCGTGCTGGGCGAGGGTCACCCCGATATACAAGACGCATTGCGGAAAGCTGACGATATCTAGGGGCGCGCAAATCCGATCGCGTCATAGGTGCGTGCCAATGTTGCCGATGCAACAGAACGTGCGCGTTCGCCACCGATGCGAAGGAGTCTGCTCAGCTCGGCACGATCCTCACGAAGTTCTTTGAACTTCTCCTGCATGGGTTCGAGCAGGGCTACCACCGCATCACCCGCATCGGTCTTGAGTGCTCCATACTGCGAATATTTCACAGCAAGATCGACTGGCTTTTCGCCAGTACATGCAGCGAGTACGTCTAACAGATTGGCGATGCCAGGTTTTGTGTCGCGGTCATATCGGACCTCGTTGTCACTATCCGTGACCGCACGTTTGAACTTCTTCATGATGGTGGCTGGGGGGTCTGTCAGATACACAATGCCAGCGTCCGAACTAGATGATTTTGACATTTTCGCAGTGGGTTCTTGCAGGTCCATGACCCGTGCTCCGGCCGCAGGAATACTCGCTTGCGGCACGACAAAAGTGTCTCCAAATCGGTGGTTGAACCGAATTGCAATATCTCTTGTGATTTCGATGTGTTGGCGTTGATCTTCGCCGACGGGAACAAACTTGGCGTCATAAAGAAGTATGTCTGCTGCCTGGAGAGCGGGATAAGTAAAGAGGCCAGCCGAGACAAACTCGGCTTCACGCTTGGCGCTTTTATCTTTGAACTGCGTCATACGGCTCAGTTCGCCAAACGAAACGGTGCATTCCATCACCCAGCTCAATTGACTGTGCTCGGGTACGTGACTTTGCACAAAGACGGTCGCCACGTTTGGATCGAGCCCGATTGCAAAAAGGGCAGCGGCAAGTTTCAGTGTCTGGTCACCGATAACGCCTGGAGAGTCCGTGACTGTGAGTGCATGTAGGTCCACAATGCCGTGAAAGGCCTCCGAATGCTGTCCGTGAACCCAGGGCATCAAGGCCCCGAGAAGATTGCCCAAATGGACGTCACCGGTGGGCTGAATGCAGGATAAAACTCGATCCACACACCCACGCTAGTTGGGTCTCCGCCTTCGACTCTGGGTACGGAACTAGATTGTTCCCGTGGGTTATGAGGTGGACACCGAGGTCTTTACTGGGCCGTTCGACCTCCTCCTGAATCTGATCCTTAAAGAAGAAGTAGACATTCACGAGGTGTCGCTGGCCAAGATCGTTGACGCCTACTTGGCAGAGATTGAACGAATGCAGGCACTCGACCTCGATGTGGCAACCGAATTCCTGCTCATAGCCGCCACGCTCGTTGAACTAAAGGCTCGCAGGCTGTTGCCGGGTCGTGAAGATATCGATCTGGACGACGAACTCGCACTCTGGGAAGAGCGAGATCTGCTCCTTGCCCGTCTCCTTGAGTGCAAGATGTACAAAGACGTGGCAAAGGTGTTTCTTGACCTGTCCGTGCACGCCGATAAGTCGTACCCTCGCAATGTTGGACCTGATGAGCGATATTCGGGTCTGGCACCTGACCCGCTAGAAGGAATGTCGCCAGCGCAAATTCAGCGCGCATTCATGCGAGCCGTCGCTCCAAAGCCACCGGTGAAGTTGGACATGTACCATGTCTCGCCGGTCCGACTTACAGTTGCTGAAGCAGTGGAAGAGCTTCTGGATGAACTTCCGCGCGCAGGACGCATTGGTTTTCGTCGCTTGTGCGATGGCCTCGTTGAACGTTTGGAAGTCATCGTGCGCTTCCTTGCGCTGCTTGAGATTTACAAACAAGGTTTCATTGAACTCGGCCAGGGTGAACGCTTCGGCGACATTGAAGTTGTCTGGACGGGCGGTTCGGACTCATCTGCTGCACCGGCTTTTGCAATTGATGACTACGACGGCTGAACACGGATCTAGGAGAACAGATGTCTAAGAAGGATGCAGAAGGCGCAATCGATGCGGAGTTCGTGCGGGCAATTGAAGCAATGATTCTGGTTGCGGTTGAACCAGTGCCTGCCGACTTGATGGCGCAACTACTCGAGGTGCCCACCAGCACAGTTGAAGAAGTATGCGATCAGCTAGCAGAGATTTATGAATCTGCCGGTCACGGTTTTCAGCTTGCGAAAGTTGCCGGCGGTTACCGTTATCAGTCCCATCCAGACCTTGCGCCGTACGTTGAACGTTTTGTACTAGACGGTCAAAGAGCCCGCCTGTCAGGGGCTGCACTTGAGACGCTTGCGATCATTGCCTACAAGCAGCCATTATCCCGAGCACAGATTGCATCCATTCGCGGAGTCGACCCAGATGCCGTGCTTCGAACTCTTCAGGCTCGTGGATACATTGACCAAGTTGCAAAGGATTCAGGCCCTGGTCAAGCTTTGTTGTGGGGTACCACTCAGGCGTTCTTGGAGAAGTTGGGTATCGCATCAGTTGAAGATTTGCCGCCAATTACGGATTTCATACCAGATGCGAACATCGTTGAGGCTCTGGAACAAGGTCTCCGTGTGACCCCGGTTGATGCGGCGGCTGCCCTTAGCGACTCGGAGTCGGGTGACTCAACCGCGTAAACCTAAGGACCACAAACCACTGTGGGAGACGCTCGCTGAGAAGTCTCGCGCGATGCCAGAGGGCGAGCGCTTGCAGAAAATTCTTGCGCGTGCCGGAATAGGCAGTCGTCGTAAATGCGAGGAACTGATTTCTGAGGGCCGCGTAACTGTTAACGGCGAGACTGCAGTACTCGGTCGTCGAGTTGATGTGGATGTGGATTCAGTCGAAATTGATGGCGTACCCATTGGTGTTCGCCCGGACACGGTTTACTACTTGTTGAACAAACCAGTAGGTGTTGTGTGTTCGGCGGCAGACGAAATGGGGCGTCAGCAAGTTACTGAGCTTGTCCCTGCCGAGCCTCGCGTGTTCAGTGTCGGTCGTTTGGACATGGATTCAGAGGGATTACTGATCCTTACCAACGACGGTGAACTGGCCAACCGAATCATGCATCCACGACACCACCTTGAGAAGGAGTACCTTGTTGAAGTCGCCTTGAAGCGCAATTCCACCGTTCCTCCGGTTGCATTGAAGACGCTACGTAAGGGTGTTCTACTCGATGATGGTCTCACGGCGCCGGCGAAGGTCACGCAGATTTCACCCGGTGTGCTGCGGATCACTATTCATGAGGGTCGCAACCGCCAGGTACGTCGGATGTGCGACGCGATTGGTTATCCGGTTACGCGTCTAGTGCGCACCCGCATTGGTCCAATCGTGGACCGCAAGATTGCTCCGGGCCACTGGCGAAAACTCACAGATCGAGAATTGCGGCTCATTATTGCTGCGGTCACCGAGCAAGAGGCTCAGTAGCCTTGTTCAATGGTCAATAGCCGCAGCGCCAACGTGATCGGTCTCGGTCTAATTGGTGGATCGATTGCGCTTGGGCTCCGGCGCAGGGGCTGGAAGGTAAGTGGCAGTGATCTGAAATCGGAACTGGAGATCACCGCTCTTGAGTGTGGAATCATCGATGTTGTGGGACTCGATTCATCGGCGGCCATTACGTTTGTGGCCACACCCGTGATGGAGATCGCATCAGGGATAACGACCGCCCTGGAACGGACATCTGGTTTAGTTACAGATGTCGGCAGCGTTAAGTCACTTCTTGTCGATGAATTCCCTGATGAGCGCTATATCGGGAGCCATCCAATGGCGGGCTCTGAACTCGACGGCCTTGATGGCGCCGACCCAGATCTGTTCATTGGTGCAGTATGGATCGTGACTCCTCGCGAGGGAGTTGCGGATGCGCGATTTGCTGAGTTGGCATCTGTTATTCGCGAGTTGGGGGCAGATGTTGTGGCTCTGCCCGCCAAACATCACGACGAACTCGTTGCAACAGTGAGTCATGTTCCGCATTTGGCCGCTGCCACGTTGATGAACGTGGCGCAAAAGCACTCAACTGAGCACGCCGCTGTGCTTCGGCTTGCAGCCGGAGGGTTTCGGGACATGACACGAATTGCATCGGGAAACCCAAACATTTGGTTGGACATCTGCGAGACCAATAGGCCAGCAATAGTGGAGTCCCTCACTGATCTGATCCAAGGTCTGGAGAAAATTCGTAGCGTGGTGGCTGAGAGTGATCGGAGTCGATTGCTGGAAATATTGACCGCTGCGCGCAACGCACGAGCCAGTTTGCCGGCCCGTTCCTTGACCGCTGAAAATCTGATTGAAGTGCGGATTGCAATTCCGGATAGGGCTGGAGCTGCTGCAGAAATTTTCACCTTGGCAGCAGAGCTAGGAGTCAATATCTTCAATTTCGAAATCATTCACTCTGTTGAAGGTTCACAGGGTGTCTTGGTAGTTGTGGTCGAAGCAGCGGTGACTGACCTACTTCGCGGCGGCTTGGTGGCTCGTGGCTTCAAGCCTTCGGTGTCGCCGCTGTCATGAATGCTCGCGCAATAAGGACCCGTAATGGGGTTGGCGGGGTAGTACGGGTACCGGGTTCCAAGAGTATTGCTAATCGCACCCTGATTATGGCGGCGTTAGCTCCTGGTGTCAGCACTTTGAGCAATGTTCCGAGTGGGGATGACACAGTGGCGATGATTGATGCTCTGAACCGGCTGGGTCTCAAACCTGCGTTTGAGGGTGGTTCTGTTCGTATCACTGGTCCTCTTGATAGAAATGCAACCAGTTCTGTGACCTTGGATGCGAATCTTGCCGGGACTACGTCAAGGTTTCTCACCGCTTTAGGAGCTGTGCGCTGTGGTTCAACCACTATCGATGGCGGAGAACCCCTACGTCGTCGGCCAAATGTGGATTTAAGAAATGCTTTGCTGCAGTTAGGCGCAGTCATCGAGTCTCCAGTGAGAGATGGGTTGCCCATTACATTGCGTGGGAAGTTGGATCTCGCAAATGAAGTGACAGTTGATGGCTCAATGTCGAGTCAGTTCACTAGTGCCTTAATGATGATTGGTTCGGTGATAGAAGGTGGTCTTCGACTCAATTTGAGTGGAACTCCCGTTTCTCGGGCGTACATTGATTTAACAGCTGATGTCATGGGGCGATTCGGCGTGCAGGTTGTTATTGAGGAGAATTCCGTCTTGGTCAACGGCTTGTCCATAAGGGCCTGTGACCTAGTAGTGGAAGCCGACGCTTCGTCGGCTTCGTATCCACTTGCGGCAGCGGCGATTAGTGGGGGCTCAGTGGAGGTACTCGGACTCGGCGACACCTCGCATCAAAGTGATGCTCTGTTCAGCGAACTTTTGAGGCAAATGGGATGTGATGTCGCGACCACCAACGACAACACAACTGTGCGACGAAACCCCAGTAAGGCCCTTGCTGGGATTTCTGCGAACCTTGCCGAGGCTTCGGATTTGGTTCCCACACTGGCGACCGTTTGTTGCTTTGCTGACTCGCGCAGTGAGATAACGGGAGTTGGATTTATTCGCAACAAGGAAAGTAATCGCATTGAGGGTCTGGCGGACCAATTGAATCGCTTCGGCGCCCACGTAACCCCAACCCCAGATGGGTTGATCATTGACCCGAGCGAGTTGCACGGGGCAATCATTGACCCGATGCATGACCACAGGATTGCAATGGCACTCGCATTGGTGGGTTTGCGGGTCAGTGGTGTTGAGATATCTGATTCCGGGGTTGTATCTAAGAGTTGGCCCGATTACTGGTCTGTACTCGACGCTCTTTGATCCCTCTGCAGGCACGGGATGCGTAACTAGGCTTAGAAGGTGTCTAGACCCGCAGTAGTTGTCGCCTTTGATCTTGACGGCACACTCACCGTGCGCGACGCCGTAATGCCGTTCTTCAGAAAAGTAGGCGGCACGCGGAAGTTGCTCGTCGAATCGCTAGGGAATTTGCCAGCGCTTGTGTCAGCATTTGCCAAGCGTGATCGTGACACGGCAAAAGAAATAGCGGCGGGGGCTATCTTTCGCGGTGTTCAACAAAAGGTATTGGAAGAACAGGGTCAATTAATGGCTCGCAGAATTGCTGGTAGCTGGCTGCGCGAGGATGTGCTTGCGCGTCTTCGTTGGCACCAAGAGCAAGGGCATTACATCGTGATCGTTTCCGCGTCATTCGGTGCTTATGTGGGTCCCTTGGGTTCGAGATTGGGAGTCAACCAAGTAATTGCAACAGAGTTGCTTTTTGATGACGTCGGTATCTGTACGGGCGAATTGGCTGGGGGTAATTGCAGAGGTGAGGAGAAGGCGCGGCGGTTGAAAAATCACCTTGATGAGTCCTTTGCAACTTGGGAATTGTGCTGGGCCTACGGAGACTCAAGTGGTGATACCGCAATGCTCGCCATGGCCGAAAATTCGGTGAATGTGGCTCGTTTGAATCTGACACCTTGTGCAGAAAACTTGGTGGCTTGAGATATGTCCACAAGTACCTCAATGGCGTTGCTGAAGGAAGCCCGACCCAAGCAGTGGCTGAAAAACGTTCTTGTATTCGCTGCTCCAGGAGCGGCCGGAATGCTGGACAACGGACGCCCCTTCTTGAAGGCGTTTCTGATCTTCGCAGCGTTTTGTCTCGCATCGTCGGGTACCTATTTCTGGAATGACATTCTTGATGTCGACGAAGATCGGAATCATCCGAAAAAGAGCAAACGGCCAATTGCGGCTGGCCTGATCTCGCTCTCTGTTGCTCGAGTCTTTGGTTCGATGCTTCTCATACTCGGAGTTATTCTCGCAACTGCTGTGCGCGTGCAAGCCGGCGCAGTAATCCTCGGATACGTAGTACTCACTCTCTCTTACTCGTCTGTCTGGAAACATATAGCAGTAGTTGATTTGGTTGCTGTGGCTTCAGGTTTTGTTCTACGGGCAGTTGCTGGCGCCACCGGAGTGGACGTGCCAATGTCCACCTGGTTCTTGTTGTGTGCGTGCTTTGGCGCATTGTTTATCGTCACTGGTAAGCGTTATGCAGAATTGCATGAAATGGGTGACAAAGCCACAACCACACGAAGTACGTTGAAGGTTTATACGCCGAATTACCTGCGATTGGTACTGGGCATGGCACTTTCCGCAACGATGCTTGCATATTGTCTTTGGGCTTTTGAGACGGCCGCTGATTCGACCGCGTCGGTACCTTGGTATGAAATCACCATCGTTCCGATGGGCATTGCTCTATTGCGTTATCTCCTGGTCATTGAAAATGGTGAAGGAAGCGCCCCCGAAGAGGTCTTTCTCAAAGATCGAATTTTGCAAGTAATGGGAGTGGTTTGGGCCGCGCTCTTTGCAATTGCTGTTTACGCCAATTAGGCGGATTGTTGAAAACGCAGCACTTCTGCGTGAAGATGCGACAGTGTTGCTGTTGCGGTGTTATCCCAACGAAGACTCTCAGACCTTTTCAGGGCGCCGGCTGCCAATTGGCTGCGTAGATCAGAATCAGTCAACACACGTTGAATGTCCCGAGCGAGATCGTCAGGATTTGCCGAGACTAAACCTGTAGTGCCGTTAAGGGTTGCGTCGCGGTGACCAGAATTATCAATAACCACAGCAGGTGTCCCGCAAGCGCCTGCTTCAGTGATGGTCATACCCCAACCCTCGGCTACTGAAGCGCTGACTAGGAGCCAGCTCTTGCGGTAAAGATTTATCAACTCTGGTGTTTCGAGGCGACCCCGTAGATGAACCCAGGGACGATCGGCGGCAAGTGCCTCAAGCATCGCTTTATCGGGCCCGTCTCCAACGATGTTGAGTATCAAATTGGGCACGCTCTCACGCACCTTCTCTACGGTTTCAACAAGCAATTGAAAACGCTTTACGGGCGCCAGTCGTCCGACAGCTACAAGTGAAGGCTCAGCGGTTATTCCAGTTGTTGCGTCAGGGGAGTAGAGATCGTCGACTCCTGGATTCACGACATGTACCAGATTGGGCTTGAAGCCCAAATGTATGAGTTCATCACGACCGGAATCAGCGAGTGTGATGACGGGTGTTTGTTGATAAAACTGCGGGGCGATCCGACTCTCAATCAGGTTGCCTATTTGGGCCAAGCCTGGTGGTAGCGATTGTTTCCACATCGGTCCGTGTACGTGGTGAAGCCAAACATTGCGTGGTGTCTGCGACCAAAGTTGTGAAAACCATGGCACGCCATTCCAGATCTCGATAACCGCATCTCGGGATTTCTTACCGTTACGAATCTCGTTTGCAATGGCGTTCGGAAATACGCCGTATCGACCAGAACGCTGAATGACTTGGTATCCATTTCTAGAAAACCTTTGCTCGCGGCCAGCAGTCGATGTGCGGTGAGTGATTTCAAGACCTGTAGCTGCCCAGCGTCGAAAGACGTGGTCAGCGTGGACTTCAGAGCCACCTGCTTCTGGGTCGTCAAGATCTCGCCAAGCGAACGTGTGAATACGTCTGACCCCCCGAGACAGTAAGTCATCAGCGAGTGCCTGCAATTCCACGCATTCAGTCTAAAGAGGTGCCCTCATTGAGGCGGTGCACTACAACTACGCTTATTCGGGTGTGCGTGTCGGTCTTCCTAGTAGCTCCATGAGTTCCAATCGGGAGTTGACACGGTTGTCTGGATGGGGCAACACAGCGCCAAGTATGTGCCATGTGGTGGATGCATCCGGCCTCGACGTCATCAAAGTAGCCATTGAGGAATGTGACACCCGGGGGGTAATCGCTCGTGGTCTCGGACGCTCTTACGGCGCACCTGCGCAGAATGCTGGTGGAACAGTTCTTTTGATGGCTGACCACGGTGATAGTTCGATTGTTTTGGATCGCCAGACAGGTCTAGTTACCGCAGACGCAAGGGTGTCGTTGGAGCGTCTGATGACTGAACTCGTGCCACAAGGATGGTTCGTGCCAGTTACACCAGGGACTCGTCAGGTCACTGTTGGTGGCGCAATTGCAAGCGACATCCATGGCAAAAATCATCACGTAGATGGCTCTTTTGGTGACCACGTTGTCAAGATCACGCTCCTAACTTCTGAAGGAAATGTTCGCGAACTCACACCAGAAGAATCGCCTTCTGAATTCTGGGCAACGGTTGGCGGCATGGGGCTGACTGGGGTCATTCTTAACGCCACGTTCAAGATGATTCCAATCGCAACTTCAAGCATGCGTGTTGAGACATCTCGTGCTGAGAACCTGTCAGCTCTGATGACTTCAATGCAGGATGATCGCGACTATAGATATTCAGTGGCGTGGATTGATTTGGTGGCCAAAGGCTCCCGAATGGGGCGGGGAGTTCTCACCCGTGGAGATCATGCAGCGCTGAGTGAATTGAAGAACGTTGATGAGTCAAGTGCTCTTCAGTTCAACCCCAAAGCCCTGTTGTCGGCACCGCCGATTTTTCCATCAGGTTTGTTGAACAAATGGACAGTATCTGCCTTCAATGAGGTCTGGTTTCGTAAGGCGCCGGCGCAGATCCATGAGTCGATTGAATCCATTGGTTCCTTCTTTCACCCGCTAGATGGAGTTAAGCAGTGGAATCGCCTTTATGGGCGTTCAGGCTTTGTGCAGTATCAGTTCGTGGTTCCTTTTGGAGCCGAGGAGACACTTGAGGCCATTGTTCATCGATTATCGGCGGAGAATTGTGCATCCTTTCTTGCTGTACTCAAATATTTCCGCAAAGGGAACGATGGACCTCTAAGTTTTCCGTTGGAGGGTTGGACGCTGGCTTTGGATGTACCCGCTCACGGGGGTCACATGGCGGCGGTTTTCGCCGAGGTGGATGAGATGGTCTTGCATGCAGGTGGTCGCCATTATCTCGCAAAGGATGCTCATATCCGACCAGATGCGGTAGTGCGTGGTTACCCACGGTTGCAAGAATGGCGCGATGTACAGCAAAGAATGGATCCAAATCATGTTTGGCAGTCGGATCTTGCAAGACGTTTACGGCTAACTACCAGATAATAGGAAGACAACAATGGAAAATGGACTCGGAATTCCCCAAACAATCGCACTTTTTGGTGCCTCGAGCGAGATCGGTCAAGCGGTAATACGCGAAATCATTCAGGTAGGTGTCGCCAATGTTGTTCTGGCTGTTCGAAGTGAATCATCAGTCGCGCAATTCAAGGATGAGTTAAACGGCACTTATCCCGGGGTGAACATTCTGGTGCATCAATTTGATGCGCTCGAATTTGAGTCACACGATGGTCTTATAGCTCGAATTGTCACCGAGGTAGGCGATATCGATGTTGCGGTTATAGCTTTTGGGGTTCTGGGAGGCGAGCCTTGTGAGTCTTTGCTGTCGACCGATGCGACGCAAGTGGCGCAAGTCAATTACACCGGAACGGTCTCGCTGCTCGGTGCTTTAGCTACTCAGATGAAGCGTCAGAGTCACGGCAAAATTGCTTACCTTTCCTCTGTTGCAGGTGAGCGTGTGCGACGTGGCAATCCGGTCTACGGTTCTTCGAAAGCTGGTGCAGATTCATTTGCGCAGGGCCTCAGCGACCGCCTCGTCGGCTCAGGAGTATCTCTTTTAATCGTCCGGCCAGGATTCGTGGCGTCCAAGATGACAGCTCATTTAAAGCCTGCGCCGTTTGCCACAACTCCGGGTGCAGTAGCGGTGGCCACGGCTAAGGGTCTAGCTAGTGGAAAAAGGATTATCTGGGTACCTGGACTCTTGCGTTTTGTCTTCAGCATCTTTCGTCACCTGCCCTTGCCAATTTGGCGCAAGGTTGCAGAAAAAGGCTGATCTAAGAGTTTTCTGTGCTGTAGACAGGTTTGCGCTTACCTGAAAAAATATCCTTCAACCCCCAGCGGGTCACATTAAGTAGTGCTTCTCGAATAATTGCCTTGCTCATCTTTGAGCTTCCTGCAACTCGTTCGCGGAAGATGATGGGAACTTCCACGATTCTTGCATTACTTCGGACTAAGCGATAGGTGGTCTCGATTTGAAATGTGTAGCCATCCGATTTCGTGGTGGTCAACGCATTGTGGCGGACAGTGTCGGTTCGAAACGCTCGGAAGCCCGCCGTGGCGTCATTGATCGCAAGCCCGAGCATGAGAGCGACATATCTGTTGCCCCACCGTGAGAGACGGAGTCTGTTCTTTGGCCACCCTTCGATGCGGCCACCAGGCACATACCGGGAGCCAATTGCCAGATCAATCCCCATTGAAGCAATTGCAACGAGTTCTGGAAGAACGCGGGGATCATGAGACAGATCGGCGTCCATCTCGGCCACGACTTCATAGCCTTTATCCAACGCGTATTGGAAACCGTATCGATATGCGTCTCCGAGCCCATTCTTTGTCGGGCGTTCAATCACAGTGACGTTGAAATCGGCAGTGTTGAAGCTGCGTGCAATATCACCGGTTCCATCGGTGCTGGCATCATCGATCACCAGGACGTGGATTCCTTTGGCGTGATCGCGTACCGCTGACAGCACAGCGGCGATGTTCTGTGCCTCTTGGTGCGTGGGGATAACTACGAGCGCTGTCACCCTTTAAACGCTAGTCAGTTTCACGGGTGCGAGTAGCAGTGTTCAGCACTCCGAACATGCAGGCAAATGCAAACGCAAACCAAGTAACGGGTACGAGCGCAAGAAAATGATTAGGCCAATCCATGCTGGCAGGGATTTCGTAGCGAAATTGCTTGTAAAGCACACCGCAGGCGACTGCTGAAATGGCGATTCCGGGCACGAATGCGCCAATGCGCCGGAACCGTTCTGGACGCATCGCAATTACGGCAGCAATGACTCCAAGCGCGGCTCCCCAGCTCCCGAACAAGACGAGCATGAAGCCAACTAGAACAACAGAGATGCGCCCGTGTGTTTTTTGTGGGTACGGTGCGAGTTCACGAGTGCGCCTGAAAGCCAAGAAGAACATCAGCACAAACGCCGCTAAGGAAATGAGTAATGCCCA
>JBIIRE010000128.1:0-4569 GCA_044341655.1 Ilumatobacteraceae bacterium
CCGAAACAGAATTCCCACTCGGTCAGTAGCACGCACTTCAATAAAGGTAGATCTTGAGGAAGCAGAGTCATCGAATCGAACTGTGGGAGCTGCCGGCACTACAGCAGTCCGCCTTCTTGGTCGGGTGTAAGTGCGCTCGCGTTCGGCAATGCGCGCTTGAAGTGCAAACTTCTTGTCCATCGCTTTGTAGATGTTGTTGACAATCGGTTCCCAATCAACTGGACCATAAGAGGGAATGGCAACTCGGAACTTAGATGCCGCCATCCCTTGCTCATCAGCGTGCACATCAGCACCAAGAACATCCAAACCAGCAAGAGACAGAACTCCGGCCACACTGCTCAACACGCCAACAGCGTTTGGATTAACAACAGTGATTGAGTCATCCGTGGTGCGTGCAACGACTTGCCCACTCGCCATCATTTCAAGCACTTCCGCATCGGGGAACAACCGCCAAAGAACATCCGTGATGTCGCCACCGCCAAGGAAGTGCTTTACGCGTCGAGAGAGTTCCTCAACCAAGCCCGCCTTCCATGTGCCCCACGCAGATGGCCCCGTAGCAAGCGAATCAGCGATAGTGAGCGCACGAAGAAGGTCGACATTGCCAGCTGTTGTGAGTTCTTTGGCTACACCAGTGATCGTTGCGTCGTCGGAGAGATCACGCCGAGTTGCCACATCAGCCAACAACAGATGGTTACGAATCAACAAGATGACCGTGTCGGTGTCTTCATCGGTCAGTCCCATTCGGTGTCCAATCACTTTGAACATCGCTACTCCAACGTCAGTGTGATCACCCGGATAACCCTTGCCGATGTCGTGGAACATTGCGCCAAGTGCCAAGAGATCAGGTCGGGATACAGAGTCACGCAACTCCATGGCATTTGCCACCGCTTCCCACAGATGACGGTCAACGGTAAATCGGTGATAAGCGTTGCGCTGAGGGCGGCTCCGCACCGGTGACCATTCAGGCAACACACGAGTGATCAAGTCGTGATGATCGAGGGCTTCAAAAACTGGAATCGCAGCTCGACCTTCAAGCAGCAGTGCAACTAGATCATCGCTCGCGCCCGCTGGCCAAGGATCGGGCCAAGGCTGAGTTTCGTCAGCAAGTTTTGCGAGCGTGCTACGAGAAATACGTGCCCCATGACGTGCCGCCGATGTGGCCACGCGCAACAGCAGCGTTGGGTCTTCGGCGGGATTGGCATCCTCGGTTAACTGGACAAACCCGTCAACTAATTCAACCCCAGGTGCAATCGGTTGCACACCCCGAGCCTTGGGAGGGTCTAGAAGCGCCCAGGCTTCATCTGTAATCCACATCACGCTGCGCCCCGCTGCGGCTATTTCTGCCATCAAAGCATCTGCATCCTTGTAGCCGAGATGGGTTGCAACAGCATCTTGATCTTCGAGTCTCAAAACATCACTCGCACGATTTGTAACTTGATGGAGTGCAACTCGGGCGCGTGTCAGTGTTTCATTGTGACGAGCTAGCGAAATCGTGTCTTCAGCAGAAAGAACTAAACCTGCACTCAGTGCCCAGCCGATGGCGTGAATGTCGCGGAGGCCGCCCATGCCTTCTTTGAGTTCGGGCTCCAGCAAGAAGGCGACTTCTCCCGCCTTTTGCTGACGCTCCAAGACGCGAGCATGCAGTTGTCGCAACCAGCCTTTTTTGGGATTCAACCAGTTTGTAGATGCGCCTTTTGCAACTTCTTCTGCGAGGGATTTTTCACCGGCTAAGAAACGTGCGGTCAGGATTCCAGTTGCAGTATCCAGATCGTCGCTTGCGAGCTTCATCGTCTCGGCCACGGTTCTCACCGAGTGACCCAGTTTTAGTCCCGCATCCCAAATTGGATACCAAAGATTTGAAGCGAAATCCTCAATGGGGCGCGCACCATCGTGCACCAGCAATAAGTCAAGGTCACTAAAGGGCGCCAGTTCTCCGCGTCCATATCCACCGACGGCTAACAGAGCCACTCGGCCACTTACAGGCACCTTTTCCATTGCGGCATCAAACAACTCCTGGATCCATGAGTCCGTCTGCGCTGCCAAGGCATGGCAGAACTCAAGCCCTTGCAGATCTGTGCGCGAAAGCAATGCGGCTCGATCAAAGTTCACGATCAAGTGCCTCTCGCGCAGTCCAAGCACCCCAAATCAGTCCGGGGTCATGCAAGGATTCATCCACATCAATCCACGTAGCGGGGCTCAAACCGAAGATATCGTTCGGAAATGACTGGCGCGAGAAGTCATCGCGATGCACTTCCTTAGCGCCGAGTTCACTAAGTACCAGTGTTGGATAGACCACGGCTCGGCGAAAAACTTGTAACGGGTTGTCTGCTCGCACTCCAGTCACCGAAGCACCGAGTTCACCCATCACCATTGGTGATGCTTGGCGGACCATGAGCGAAATCTTTGTGTCAGCTTCACCAGATTCAATTCGCTGCTCTAACAAGATCTTGCGCACACAGCGCTCAAGCCAGAGAGGAATAACTCCATCGGCAGCCGCCAAGAGTTGTTCTGCGGCTTCAGCTCTGGACCGCGGAAGATTCTCAGGCAAGTGTTGAAACCAGTTCCTCAACGGGCACGATGCCACCTACATAGAAAGCACCAAAGTCGGCGTACACGGCGGATGCTTCATCAAACCGCATCGTGTAAACGACTTCTTTCAGATCATCTGGATTGTTGGCAAACAGGGTTACGCCCCATTCGTAGTCATCGAGTCCTGCCGAACCTGTGACCACCTGAACAACACGTCCAGCAAAATTGCGACCGCTTTTGCCGTGCTCCTGCATGAGCTCACTGCGTTTTTCATATTCAAGTGTGAACCAGTTGGCCTCAGCTTCGCGCTTTTTCGACATTGGATAGAAGCACCATGAGGTCTTCCCCTCGGGCGGCAGTACCGGATAGAGACGAGCGTTAAGCATTTGCTCTGGCATGCCTTTTGCATATTCACTGACCTCGGTCAGTGAAACATAACTATCAACCACTTCAAGACCCGCACGCTGGAGATCGGTTTGAAATCGCCGCAAGGCAATCATGTCTTTACTAGTGGCCATGAATGCGGCATCGCACTTGTGCCCAAACATTGATACGCATACGACCTGACAATCTGCGGCTTGTGCCGACTTAACGGCGTTGACAACAGCCTCGGGATCGCACGTGGCATAGGGCTTGCAGAACAGGTGCAATACACCGACTCCAACTGAGGGGGACATCACGGTTTCGCTCATACCTCAAGCCTACTGAGGAGCCTTTCGAGACGGGTACTAGGGTTTGGAAACCAATTGTGAATCTTCTGTTGAGAGGAAGCCATGTCCAATGCTCCGGTCCTGTTCGACCTCACCAATGGTGTCGGAACCGTCACCTACAACCGCCCAGATCGCCACAACGCAATAAGCGATGAGATGGGTGAGCTTGCTACTCGGATTGTGGCGGATGCGATTGACAATCCTGAAGTCAGAGTGATCGTGCTACGTGGAGCAGGTAAATCTTTTTGCTCTGGCCGTGACACAACGCAACTCGGCACTCGTGCCAACGGTGAAAGTGACTTTGAATACGTCCGTCGAGCACAAAACAATCGATTAGCGGTTATGGATGCGCCAAAGCCTGTAATTGCATCAGTGCGTGGCTGGGCAATCGGTGGTGGTCTTGAAATGGCACTGGCTTGTGATATTCGAATTGCCGCCCCCGACATCAAGCTCCGTATGCCAGAGATCAACTACGGCTTGCTGCCCGATACTGGTGGCACACAGTTCATCTCAACTCTTGCCAACCCATCACGAGCCAAACTCATGATCATGAGCGGTGAAGTGATCGGTGCCGAAGAAGCGCTCGCATGGGGTCTTGTTGATCGAATAGTTCCTGCTGACGAACTCGATGCCTACGTTCAGTCATTTGCCGAAAACCTCGCCACCAAATCATCCGTTGGCTTAGCAATGGCTAAGCAGATGATTGATTCGAGTTGGATTGGTGCTGCGCGTGAGGGCATGCGCCAAGAACTCAACGCACAGATTGTGATGTTTGCCGAGCGTGACAAGCACGGTGCAGTCCGTGGCGAATACGCCAAATAGTTGTCGTTGTTAGACAAGCGCAGCGCATTTGGTTGCGAACCGGTCTGCTGATCCTTCTCCCGTTGAAAAAAACAGTGATGGCTCAGTTGCCTCAAGCTCCAACAAAACTGTGCCGTTGAGGCCAGGCACGGTGTCCACGCGCAAATAGAGCGGTGGTGCGCCAAATCTTCCAACCATGTAAGAGAGGACTTGATCGCCAAGCGCTCGCTGTTCATCAGATGCGGTATGCGGACGAATTGTCTCTTCAAGAAATAGTGCGTTGCGTCGGTCTTTTACTGCCCCACCTAAAAGCGGCCCTTTGAAAAAGGCGTGACTGAACTCTCCTGCCATGTACACGAGTCCCACCTCGCCGTGTTCATCAATCGCGGATTGATACGGCTGCACCATCGGGATCTTGCCCTTTGCGAGTAGCTCACGAATATGAAAAACAGCGTCTTCATGCCCTGCGTGCAAGGCGGTGTCATTGGAGCCCGCCGACACTGTTGGCTTAACCACAACATTGCTCCAA
>JBIIRE010000002.1:0-38530 GCA_044341655.1 Ilumatobacteraceae bacterium
AAATGCGATACCGAGGAACATCGTGGTACGAACCATGCCAGCGGCTTCAGGCTGACGAGCCATTGCCGAAACGGCCTGACCCACGAGGTAACCGATGCCGATGCCGGGTCCGATGGCCGCAAGGCCATACGCGAAACCGGCTGACGCCGCAGCTGCGATGTTCTTTTCGTCTGCAGCAGTTTTGGCAACCGTGTCAACGGTCTCCGCGGCAAGTCGTGCAAGTGCTTCCATTTTTTTCTTTCTCCTATGTGTCGTTGGTTTAGGGAGATCTCTTACTTGTTTTCTTCTCAGTGCTCCGAATGTGCCGCGCCACCGATGTATACGGCGGTGAGGATCGTGAAGATGTATGCCTGCAGGAATGCAACCAACACCTCGAATCCGGTGAGGAAGATCAACATGAACATCGGCAATACGCCGAAGGGTACGAGAATTTTGTCGCGCGCTTGGAAAAGCGCCTCGGACAACAGTGCGAAGGTCACCAGAAGAATGTGGCCAGCGAGCATGTTTGCAAAGAGTCGCACCATCAGCGAGAACGGACGCACGATGATCGTTGAGATGAACTCAATCGGAGTCACAAGTGCGTACAACGCTTTTGGAACACCAGGCGGGAAAAGAACGGACTTGAAGTAACCGCCGAAACCCTGATGCTTGATTCCAACACCGTTGTAAATGACCCAGACAAGGATCGATAAGAACGCAGGAATCGCCATACGTGCAGTAGCGGGCATCTGCAAGATCGGAATAACACCTGGCGCGTTACACAAATAAATGAAAACGAAAAGCGAAAGAAGGAATGGTGTCCACCCAAGACCATCACGGCCCATGGTCTGCATCACGATTCCGTTTTCAACAAACTCAACTGTGGTCTCAGCAAAGTTGCGAACACCAGTTGGAGCTTTACGGTGATCCTGTCGCGTAGCGAGGATAAAGACCACAATTGCGATCAGTGCTGCTGCAACTGCAATGAGACCAACTTTGTTGAGGCTCGGTGCAACTTCACGCCAGCGCAGGATTTCGTTAATCGGTGGAAACTCAAGTGCGAACACGGTGGTGTGATCCTTCGTAGTTGGTTAGATCGAATCGAGGGGTTTAACGGACTCTATGTTGGCAGATTCAGGCTTCAATCCAGGAAACGCCAGCGACGCTGCCACGTGCCGCATTTCCCAAAAAAGTAATCCAAGGTGGGTGACGATCAGCGTGATCCCAAGTGCGACAAGTGACACCCACCCTGCGTCTTTGACGAGAATTACTGCCAAGAAAATGAGTCCAAGGCGACCCAGGTAACCAAATAGGACTGCGCCCATCATGAGAGCAAGTGAGATTCTCACAGTTAGTGAGATTGTGAGCGCCGCCAACATGAAGTTTAGAAGCACGATCGCAATTGCATACCCGGCCGACCAAACACCGTTCAAGCCCCAGATAACCCCGCAAACCGCCAGATACAGGGGTGTGAAAATGAGTCCCCGGCGAACAATGTCGCGGCTAACTTCCATCTCGGGCGCTGGGCCTTCAACGCGAGTGACGAAGCTGTCGCTCATGAGCCTTTGGCCTTATGCGACGAAGCCGACATCGCATTGCGTTCGGCTTCGAGCACTTTCATGTTCGCGTCGTAGGTGTACCAAAGCTTGACGAACTGTCCGACCACCGAAAACGTGAACATCCCAATCATGAACCAGGGGGTCGTTTCGAGCCATAAATCGAGGGCCAAACCAATGAGGAAGAAAACAGTGATGACGCCGGCAAATTCAGCCCCACGCGAGAGGTTGTCATCAGGACGAACCTTTGACTTCGGTACGGGTACCAGTGGCAACTCGGGTCCTCGGGTTTTCCGCTCAACGAGCGCGTTCACACCTTGTGAACGCACGCACAATCTATATGTCAAAAGGGTCGGAGGGCAAAACGCCTCAGGGGCGCCGACGTCGCACCTCAGGGTGCAGTGCCGTGTACAAGGCCAAAGCCACTGCGGCCAGCACGAATACAACGAGCCGCCTACCCGCCTCGGCGAACACGAAATACAGCACGAGTCCCGATAACAGTGCGGTCCATGCCCAAAGGATGAGCACACTTCGGCGTTGCCCGTGCCCAAGATTGATCAATCTGTGATGCAAATGGCCTTTATCGGCCTCGGCAAAACTTTGGCGCTTTGATGCCCTGCGCACGATCGCAAAAATGACATCGAAGATCGGCACTCCAAGAATCACCAACGGGATGACGAGTGGGGCGTAGAAGAAGTACGACTGTCCGCTGTAACTCTGTGTGCTTGGATCCATGCGACCACCAACCACGCTCGTGGAAGTAGCCATCAACAACCCGAGCAAGAAAGATCCACTATCCCCCATAAATATTTTTGCGGGATTGAAATTGTGTGGGAGAAATCCGAGACAGATACCGAGCGTGATTATTGACAGCATCGGGCCAAGGTTTGGTTCTGGAAGCTTGCCTATATCGGACAGATGTGTTGAGTAAACGAAAAATGCACCAGAAGCAATGGCCACGATGCCTGCTGCGAGTCCATCAAGACCATCGATCAAGTTGATTGCGTTTGTCATACCAAGCAGCCAGAGAACTGTGACCAGTGGTGCCCAATCGTTAGACAGCACAAAAACATCAAGGAATGGAACGCGGAAGTAGAACATCGTCACGCCGGCCCACACGAGGATCATGCCCGCCACAACAGTGCCAGCAACTTTTGCTGGTGCCGAAATGTCGCGAACATCGTCCACTAAACCGACTCCGAAGATCATTAATGCTGCAAGCACCAGACCACCGGTCTCGGAGTTGTTTGAGAACAACGCATCAAACTGACCCATCGGCCAAGCCACAAGAATCGCAGCAAGAACGCCGCCCATCATTGCGATGCCACCAACGTCAGGAGTCGTAACCGAATGCACCCGACGCGCATCAGGTTCAACTACCCACCCGATACGCGTGGCAAATCGAGCAACGAAAGGCGTGAGAACAAAAGTGACCACGGCGGCAACACCGCCGACTATCAAGTATCCCGTGATGTCACCCATTGGGTGAAGACTCTATGCGTACACCGGAAAGCGCGAACACAATGCGGCAACTTCGGCCTTAACCCCAGCTACCGCAGCCGCATCTTTGCGCTTGCGCAATGCCTCGGCGATCAACCGGGCGATTTCAGGCATTTCAGCCTCTTTCATGCCCTGAGTCGTGACCGCGGGCGTGCCGATACGTACACCGGAGGTGACGAATGGGCTACGTGGGTCATTCGGGATGGTGTTCTTGTTGAGAGTGATGCCCGCTTCATCCAGCACTGCTTGAGCTTCTTTGCCAGTTAGGTCAGCGTCAAATGGTGTGAGGTCAACAACCATCAAGTGGTTGTCGGTACCGCCAGATACGAGCCTGAATCCGTGTTTCGCCAAAGCCTCGGCGAGCGCTGAAGCGTTCTTCACGATCTGGTGTGCATAGGCCGGGAAGGTCGGGTGCATCGCCTCTTTGAATGCCACCGCCTTTGCTGCAACAGCGTGTTCGAGTGGTCCACCTTGACTACCAGGGAAAACTGCTTTGTCAATTTTTTGCGCGTGCTCGGCTTTGCAAAGAATGCAACCACCACGCGGACCGCGAAGCGTCTTGTGCGTGGTGAAAGTTACGACGTCAGCGTAAGGAACCGGATTGGGCTGTGTACCACCAGCCACGAGTCCAGCGATATGTGCAATGTCGAACATCAACAATGCGCCGACCTCATCAGCAATTTTCTTGAAGGGTTCAGGGTCGAGGCGTCGTGGATATGAAGTGGTTCCAGCAACAATCATTTTTGGGCGCTGTTCAAGCGCCATTTGTCGCACACCCTCCATATCAATCCGCTCATCACTTGGATCAACCTTGTAATTAACGAAGTTATAAAGGATGCCCGAAGCATTCACTGGCGACCCATGAGTCAAGTGACCGCCATGGTCAAGACTCAAACCAAGAACCGTGTCTCCTGGATTTAGGAGACCGAGATATACCGACATGTTCGCACTTGCACCAGAATGCGGCTGCACATTTGCATGATCAGCTCCGAAGAGTTTCTTCACTCGCTCAATTGCGAGGGCTTCGATATCGTCAACAATCGAGTTCCCGCCGTAATACCGCTTACCCGGGTAACCCTCTGAATACTTGTTGGTGAGAATCGAACCAGTTGCCCGCATAACTGCTGGCGAAGTGAAGTTCTCGCTCGCGATTAGTTGCAAACCGGAGTTCTGACGCACGCGTTCGCGCTCAATGAGCGCAAATACCTCATCTTCGGGTTCGGTGTCACTCGACCAAGGCATTACTTGTCTCCTCTTGCTTGCTCTTCGTTCTCAATATCGGTGAGTTGCTGTACACGTCGTTCGTGCCTGCCACCCTCAAATTCCGTTGCAAGGAATGTGGCCAAGATTTCTTCTGCGAGTCCAAGACCGACAACACGAGCACCAATTGAAAGCACGTTCGCATTGTTGTGTGACCGCGCCATGCGTGCGGTGTACAGGTCGTTACAAAGAGCGGCACGCACGCCACGCACCTTGTTCGCTGCGAGTTGCTCGCCTTGGCCACTGCCACCCATCACAATTCCAAAGTCAGCTTTGCCATCCCGAACGGAGCGGCCGACAGCGGCACAAATCGGCGGGTAGTCACAACTCTCAGTTGAGTGTGTGCCGTGATCATCAACGTTGTGACCCTGCGATTCGAGAATAGAAATCAGGTGTTGTTTGAGGTCATATCCGGCGTGATCAGAGCCGATAGCGATGCGGGCCATTAATTGAGTGTATGGGCGTACGACCCTGCCGAAGGTGTGACATTACGCAAAATCAAGCGACCCCCGAAGATGTTTCCGAGTCGACCACTTCACCCCCTATCGTGCACTCGTGGCACTGGACCCTCGCACCCCTGTAATCATCGGTACTGGACAGTTTGTAAATCGCACCAAATCCTTCGACGAGGCAATTGAGCCAGTCGAGATGATGGTGAAAGCAATTGAAGCCGCCGCCGCTGACGCCTCTCTTAAGTCTGTGCCCAAAGCCGACGCGATCAACGTTGTGTCGTTGCTGTCCTGGAAGTACACGAACCCAGCTTGGTTCGTTGCACAATTGCTCAAACAAGAGCCTCCGCACCTTGGGTACAGCGGAACTGGTGGAAACACCCCGCAAACTCTCGTGAATGCCGCCGCACGCGAAATTCTCGCCAATCAATTTGATGTCATCATCCTCACTGGGGCTGAAGCGAGTCGCAGTCGTTCCAAAGCGCGAGCCGCCGGCATCACTCCTGATTGGCGAAAGCCAACCGACGCAACGCCACAACCCGTGCAGGTGACCGAGGAACTTGACATGGTGAGTCCTTACGAGGTGAGCCGCGGGATCACGATGCCAGTGCAGATATATCCATTGTTTGAAACTGCCCTCCGTGCTGCGAACAACCGCACTCCCGAACAACAGATGCAGATTTCAAGCGAGCTTTGGTCGCGCTTCAGCGAAGTTGCCGAACGCAACCCATTCGCTTGGTCACAAAAGGCATTGTCACCCGAGGACGTGCGGACCGTGGGACCACACAACCGAATGATCGGGCTTCCCTACCCCAAGTACATGAACTCCAATAACGACGTGGACATGGCAGCTGCGGTGATCATGTGCAGTCTGGAAAAAGCTGAGCTTTTGGGGGTGCCAAAAGATCACATGATTTTTGTCCATTCGGGTACGGACTGTCATGAGCACAAATTTGTCTCCAACCGTTGGTCATTCGATCGCACACCCGCAGTCGAGATCGGTGGGAAGCTCGCACTTGATCTTGCTCACTCGAATATTGACGACATCGCCTTTATCGATCTCTACTCGTGCTTTCCCGTCGCAGTACAACTTGGTGCGCAATCGCTTGGCCTAAAACTTGATCGCTACCTCACCTTGACGGGTGGCTTGCCGTTTGCCGGTGGTCCATGGAATAACTATGTGATGCACGCCATATCAACCATGACGTCCGTGCTACGCGAGCATCCAGATGAACGCGGTCTGATCTGGGCCAACGGTGGCTTCACCACGAAACACGCATTTGGCGTCTACGCAGCGAAGCCTTCGCGTGATGTGTTCAAGTACGCAGATCCACAGGACGAAATCGACAAATTGCCGATGCGTGAAGTCGCTCATGAACGCGAGGCAGAGGGTGATGCGATCGTGGAGGCTTACACGGTGATGCACGATCGCACGGAAAGTCCTGAGTTTGCGATCGTCTCGTGTTTACTCCCCAATGGGAAACGTGCTTGGGGAACATCAACCGACACATTCATCACCAAGGCAATGTGCGAGGGAGAATGGATAGGCCGAATGGCAAGGCTTGCCGCCGATGGCACGATCTCGTTCATATGACCACTCGCGATACATTCCCACGCCAATATGCACGCACCCAACGGCTCACGTTGGGTGAGCCACGAAACATCACGGTTTCCGCCGATGGTCGCCGCATTTTTTTTCTTCGCAGTAGTAGTGGCTCCGACAGCGTCAACTCTTTATGGATGCTCGACCAAGAAGCTGGAGTTGAAAAGCTTCTCGTCGACCCACGCACGATAGGTGCGAATCTTGACACGGAGCTTCCTCCCGAGGAGCGGGCCCGTCGGGAACGTTTGCGGGAAGGCGCGGGTGGAATCACTTCTTATACGTGTGATCCGAATTTCTCTACCGTCATATTCACTCTCTCGGGTCGGCTTCACATCGCACAGGTGGCTGGCAAGGGTTCAGCAGATGTGCGGGAGATCAATCTTCCCCACTCAGTCTTTGATGCGCGTCAACGCCCCGGCCATGACCAAATCTCCTACGTCTTTGATAACGGTCTTTGGTTAACTGACTTCGCTGGCAACACGGAAAGACTCACACCTGATGAAGGCGAGTCGATCACTTGGGGGATGGCTGAATTCGCCGCCGCCGAAGAGATGGACCGTCAACGTGGATACTGGTGGTCTCCTGACGGTGCCGCTATCGCAACCTGTCGTGCGGATAACTCACCTCTTCACTCTGCATGGATCGGAGATCCAGCCGAACCCCAAACCCAGCCGCGTGAGCACCGTTACCCGTTTGCTGGCACTCCCAACTCAATCGTTGAAGTGTTTGTCCTCAATCCAGAAACTGCTGCCATAACTTCGACCGGTTTGAAAACCGGACCACAATTCGAATACGTGGCATCGGTGCAGTGGCGGGATGTTTCGCGTCTTGTTGTCGGAACTCTCTCACGAGACCAGCGCGAGTATCGGCTCGCACAGTTTGAAAACGGACACCTAACCGAAATCTGGTCTGATGTTGATGCAGCATGGGTGGAACTCGTTCCAGGAAGCCCTGTCTTTACAGCCGACGATCGACTTGCGGTGGCCGCCGACCGTGATGGACGGCGTTGCATCATTAATGACGGCCGCGTGGTGACACCAGCTTCGCTCCAAGTTCGTTCAATCGTCACTGCCAATGACCACGGCATCGTCTTCTCGGCGAACGAACTCAATGAGCCAACCCAATTGCATGTCTACCTACTTGTCGGTGACACAATCACAAAGCTCTCTGACAACGAAGGTGTCAACGGCGTCGCCATAGGCGGTTCCACTCGGGTACTTAGGTCAACCTCCATCCACTCAACTCGGTCAACTACGCAAGTCATTGGTGGTTCTGAGTTGGCTAGTAATGCTGAAACACCACTGCTACTCCCGAACGTGACCCTGCACACCGTCGGTGAGCGCGGGCTCCGATGCGCACTTGTGCTTCCAGCGAATTATGAAGGTGGCGCACTGCCAGTGCTTTGTGATCCATACGGAGGACCACACGCGCAACGCGTGGTCTCATCACATCACTCCTACCTCACGTCCCAATGGTTTGCTAACCAAGGATTTGCCGTTGTGATCACTGACGGTCGCGGCACATCTGGACGCGGCACCGAATGGGAACGGTCGATCAAGGGTGATGTTGCCTCAATAGTTCTGCAGGACCAGGTTGACGCCTTGCAGGAACTGGCGAATTCCACTGGAGCACTTGATCTGACAAAGGTTGGTATTCGTGGTTGGTCATTCGGCGGTTATCTCGCCGCATTGGCGGTGCTACGACGTCCTGATGTATTCCATTGTGGAATTGCGGGGGCGCCCGTTACTGATTGGCGTTTGTACGACACGTGTTACACCGAGCGGTACCTCGGCAATCCCACCGACGACCCTGCCCCATACGAATCAACTTCGTTGATCACCGACGCTGCGAAGCTAGAAAACCCATTGCTTTTGATCCACGGGCTAGCTGATGACAATGTGCTTCCTGCCCACACTCTTCAGCTGTCCAATGCATTGCTCGCTCATGGCCGGTTGCATGAAGTACTTCCACTGTCTGGGGTCTCACATATGACACCGCAGGAAGTCGTGGCAGAAAACTTGTTGCTACACGAGCTCGAATTTCTGCGCCGATCGCTCAACCTCTGAGTCTGGCCGTCAAGAACCGATCCTTGCCTGTGAGGTCTTGATGGATTGTCACGTCCGCAAAACCAGCTTCGGTGGCAAGACGATTTGCCTCCACTCCCTGACGATGACCGATCTCAACAACAAGTGCTCCGTTAGGACGTAACCAATCACGCGATCCGTTGATGACCACGGCGAGGTCTTCGAGTCCGGTTACTCCGGCAAATAATGCACTATGAGGCTCATAGTCACTAACTATTTGCTCTACTTCGGAATCGTCAGCAGCAATGTATGGCGGATTGGAAACAATCAAAGCAACACGACCACGAATCGTTTGTGGCAATGCTGCGTACCAATCACCTAAAGCAACATGCACATTGTTGCCACGCACCCCTAACCCAGCGAGGTTGGCACTTGCGACTTCCAACGCATCGCGACTTGAATCGGTGATCCATATCTCGGCCGAACCACGCGGTAGTTCCATTGCAAGTGCAAGCCCGATTGCACCACTACCAGTCCCAAGATCAACTGCAATTACCCCACTCGCGGCAGAAGCTATTGCCGTCTTTGCGAGGTCCACAATGAGTTCTGTTTCGGGTCGCGGGATCAATACACGTGGGTCCACCATTAGGTCCAGCTCGCGGAATGACCAATGGCCGAGTACATACTGCAAGGGTTCACCAGTGCGCACTCGCGCAACCATCGCATCAAGATGAACCACGCTTCGCTTGGTCGCTGCAACATCAAGTACTTCGTGAAATTCACTCCCGAAATACCCACTCGCCTCTTGACATAGCCAACGGGCTTCGTTCCGCGCACCGACCACAGCGGCGGTCTCCTCCAGCAGTTCTCGCCAAGTAACTGTACCGTCGGAACGCATTCTCGTTATTCCCCGCCGGCGAGAAGTCGATTTCGTTCATCTTCTGCAAGAGCATCAACAACGTCATCAAGGTTTCCCGCAAGTACTTCTCCGAGTCGATAGATCGTGAAACCTATTCGGTGATCGGTGAGTCGGTTTTCTTTGAAGTTGTAGGTGCGGATTTTCTCGCCACGGCCACCACCACCAACTTGGGCTTTGCGTTCGGCTGATTGCCTTGCTGCCTCTTCGTCCTGCTTCATCTTCAATAACCGTGAACGGAGAACCTGCATTGCTTTTGCCCGGTTTTGCAATTGGCTGCGCTCGTCCTGCATCGTGACCACGACACCGGTTGGCTTGTGTGTGATGCGTACTGCGGAGTCGGTCGTGTTGACACCTTGGCCACCTGGACCACTGGCTCGATAAACATCAACATCCAAATCTTTTTCATCGATGTGGATGTCAACTTCCTCGGCTTCAGGCATCACCAAAACGGTTGCCGACGAAGTGTGGATGCGTCCTTGGCTCTCAGTAACAGGAACGCGTTGCACTCGATGTGGACCGCCTTCGAATTTGAGTCGAGTCCAGGCGGTGTCGCCGACGACAGACAAAGTCACCTGATTGATGCCGCCCAGATCCGACTCATCCATTGACAGAACTTCGGTCTTCCAGTTTTTGTTTGCCGCATACGCCAAATACATGTCGAAGAGATCTCGTGCGAAAAGATTTGCCTCTTCTCCACCTTCTGCTCCGCGCACTTCCATAATCACTGACTTGCCCTCATTGGGGTCTGGTGGCAGCAGCAGTACGCGCAATCTCTCAGCAAGCGTCTCAAGTTTCTGCTCACCGTCTTGGATTTCCTCTTTCATGAGATCATGCTCATCACCAGTGGAAATCTCAAGGAGTTCGCGAGCAGCTTCAATGTTTCCCGCAGTCATCTTGTATTCGCGGATGCATTCGACCAATGGAGTTAGCTGCTTGTAGCGGCGCGATGCTTCACGCAGGCGTGATTGATCGCCGAGCACTTCGGCACTGCCGAGGCTTGCTTCAAGTTCCACGAACTCAGCCTCAATGGCATCTAAACGGTCAATCACGGCTACGAAGGCTAGACGGCAACGCCGATAACTGAGCATCCCCCGAGAACCGACGCTGCAATCTTCACGAGCAAGGAGTGCCGATCACGCTCTGGAACCACTACAACCAGTTCCGCGGTCGGGTCTATCCATGACCGTGCATCAACCGCGAATGGAACCGTTTCGAGATCTATGCCATAGGCAAATACGGCAACCAATGACTTGCCGGTTTCGGTCTTGCCCTTGGCAACGCACGGAACTTCGTCCTTCAGACTGATTCGAGGAATCGGTGGTTCAGCAACAACTAGTTCACTCGCACCAATTAGTGCGGGATTGGCAATCACTCGGTCACGTACAAGTCGAGATGCGGCCAAACGGTTGAGCGGGTGTGTGCCAATCGCCGTTTGGCGATGTGGCTGCACTGCATTTACATGCTGACGCACAGCATCCACAGTGGGTAAATGGCCATGGAGCAACGTGAATGCCTCTCGGTCATGTGCACCAACACCAACTTCCAGCCGTGGTTCACTGTCCGCATCAAGCACTCGGCACACTTCGAGCCCGTGAACCTCTCCAACAACTACACCGTGCTCAATCACCACTTGTGCGCCACCACTTTCGATCAACTCGCGCAGCGCAAGATGTGAGCCTTTTGCTTCGATCGGTGCAGGAAATTCAGATGGGATTGCTTCAAGAAGGTTCATACCGTCAACCAACCGAACATTGATGCGGCGGCTGAACTGCCGAGCACGACGGGCAACAATCCCGGCATCCGAATCAACAACGATGTTCACCTCGCGGGCGTCAGGCAATCGTGACTCAACCCATGCCAGACACGCACCAAGTGCGCGGGCCGGATCATTTGTTACGTAAATCCACGCTGAGCCATTCAATGTGAATGCGACACCGCGATTGAAGTTGGGGTCAGGATCACAAGATGATGCATCGACACTTAGTGACGACTTAAGTAACGCCCGAAACTTTGCGGCGTTTAGTTGTTGACGCTGGCCGGCTTCCACAGCCGAGGCGTTCAGCCGTTGTCGGCAGACTTGGACTTGCGTGTGCCGTAGCGCTTGTTGAAGCGGTCGACACGACCACCGGTGTCGACAAGCTTCTGCTTGCCGGTGAAGTACGGGTGGCACTCGTTGCAAAGTTCGACGGTTAGATCCCCGCCCTTAGTGCTGCGGGTGGTGAAGGTGTTCCCACACGAGCAACGGACGTTCGTATCTGTGTACTGGGGGTGAATTTCGGTCTTCATGGCAATCTCCGTAATAGGGGCTTGAAAAGTGTAGCGAACGACTAGCGCGTGGGCTCTTTCGCGATTTCGTTCAGGAATTCGTCGTTGTTCCTGAAGGTCTTCAGGCGGTCTATAAGGAGTTCGAGGCCAGGGGCGGCATTGCCCTCTGCGGCAAGCCCAGAGAGGACCCGACGCAGTTTCCAGACCTGTTGGAGCTGCTTGCGGTCAAAGAGGAGTTCCTCGTGACGGGTGCTTGAAGCGTCAACATCGATGGCTGGGAACACGCGTCGTTCCGCGAGTTTGCGGTCAAGGCGAAGTTCCATGTTGCCCGTGCCCTTGAACTCTTCGAAGATCGCTTCGTCCATGCGGCTGTTGGTCTCAACAAGTGCTGTAGCCAAAATCGTGAGGCTTCCACCTTCTTCAGTGTTGCGCGCGGCACCGAAAAACTTCTTCGGCGGGTACAACGCACCAGCGTCAATACCACCAGACATAATGCGGCCACTAGCCGGTGCGGCCAGGTTGTAAGCACGAGAAAGACGCGTGATGCCGTCGAGAATGATCACGACATCGTCACCCATTTCAACCATGCGCTTTGCTTTTTCAATTGCAATCTCAGCAACGTGCGTGTGCTCATCGGATGGGCGGTCAAAAGTAGATGCAATTACTTCGCCTTTGACCGTGCGACGCATGTCCGTGACTTCTTCAGGGCGCTCATCAATCAAAAGCACAATCATTTTCACTTCAGGATTGTTGCGCTCGATTGATGTTGCAATGGTTTTCATTACCGTGGTCTTGCCGGCTTTTGGCGGAGACACGATGATGCCGCGCTGACCTTTTCCAATTGGCGCAATCAAGTCAACGATTCGTGCGGTCATGTTGGTTGGATCACTTGGATTCTCAAGAGCAAGTTTCTCGTCCGGGAACAACGGAGTTAGATCCTCGAACCTTGGACGACCCTTAGCTTTCTCCGGATCCATTCCGTTGATCTTGTAAACCTCCATCAACGCGGGGTTCTTCTCATTGCGGCTCGCTGGGCGTGCAAGACCAGCAATGTGGTCACCCTTGCGAAGACTGAACTGGCGGGTCTGGCGCACGGGGATGTAAACATCGTCGCGGCTGGGCAGATAACCGTTTACGCGCAAAAAGCCGTAGCCCTCATCACGCAAATCGAGATAGCCCTCGACCACTACTGGCTCTGTTGAGACTGGTTCATCACGTGGCTCGTCGTAGCGATCTTCGCCCTGGGGTCCTTCATCGCGCCCACCTTTGCGGCGATTGCGATTGCGATTGCGGTTGCGGTTGCGACCGCCACCTTCGCCGTCACGATCACGATCACGCTGACCTTGGTGCTGGCCCTGATTTTGGCGATCACGATTTTGGTTATCGCGCCCACCCTGGCGATCACGTTGTCCACCCTCACGTGAGGATTCTTGACTACCGGCACTCACTGGTTCACCGAGTGTGCCCTCGGCTTGGGCGAGTTCAATCTCCCAGTCAGCCAGTGGTTCGCCATCGGGCCCGAGATAAATCTTCTTCCCCTCAGTAGGCGAAGGCGTGGGCTCGGCAGCCTTTTTCACCGGCGCCTTTTTCTCCGCTTCAGCAGGACCCGCGGTCTGCTCAAGAATTTTGTCCACGAGGTCAGCCTTCTTGAGCTTTGCCCCCGATTTGATGCCGAGCGCACTTGCGATCGCCAGCAACTGGTCTTTGTCCTTTGATTCAAGAACTGATTTTTCCAAAGCCTCAGCAGCCACTTGGACCCTCTTTCTGATTGAGGCACGTCGAAATTTTGCGACGTATTTAGATGAGAAACACCCAGCGGAATTCGCGCGATAATCGCAACCGGATTCGCACTTGGGGACTGCGTCTCGCAGCGGGACGGCGGTGAGGCCGTGAAGGAACCTTACCCGCTGGTGCCAACTGATGCAACAAAGGACTGCACCGCAGCAAGGTCATTGGGCAACTGGACCGTTCGCTCGGGGAGCTGGAACAAGTCCGCCAGATGGTCTGGTAACTGGGGATGCTCCCCTGTGGCTTTGCGGACCGCATCGGGGAATTTGGCTGGATGAGCGGTCGCCAAGGTGACCACGGTTTCGCCCTCGCGACGGCATTTTTCCGTAGCGCCGATACCTACGGCAGTGTGCGGATCAATCAACATGTTGCACTCTTTGTGCATGCGCGCCATCACATCCAAAGTTCCAGCGTCGTCGACACTTGCAGCGGCAAAAACTGGTGCAATCCATTTTGCGTACTGATCTGGCTCGACAGCCATGGTTCCAGTTTGACGGAAGCGCGCAAGCTGTTCGGCGGTTGCCCCACCATCACGATTGTTCATTTCGAACAACAGTCGTTCAAAATTCGACGACACCTGGATGTCCATGCTGGGGCTAAGAGTTGGTGTCACGGAAGTGGCGGTCATTTTTTGAGTGTCGAAGAATCGCGTGAGAATGTCATTTGAATTCGATCCAACGATTAGGCGATCAATCGGCGCACCCATCTGCTTTGCGATCCATCCCGCCAAAACATTGCCAAAGTTTCCAGTTGGCACGCTGAACGAAATGGGTTGTCCACCAAGGGAATCGCAAGCGTGAATGTAATAAACCACCTGAGCCATAACACGAACCCAGTTGATCGAGTTGACAGCCGACAGATTGTGGCGCTCACGGAACGGGGCATCGTTGAACATGGCCTTGACTAGGTCTTGGCAGTCATCAAACGTGCCATCAATTGCCACGGTGTGCACATTTGGTGATTCCACGGTGGTCATCTGCCTGCGCTGCACATCACTGACACGACCATGTGGATAGAGAATCACGATATCGATGTTTGAACAGTTCCGCACACCATCAATAGCGGCGCTTCCGGTGTCACCACTTGTTGCGCCAACAATTGTCAACCGCTGCGATTTTTTGGCAAGCACCAGGTCGAACATTTGACCCAGCAACTGCAAGGCAACGTCCTTAAATGCGAGTGTTGGCCCGTGGAAAAGTTCAAGCAACCATGCGTCTTCGTCGTATTGAACGAGAGGAACTACTGCGCCGTGCCGAAAGGTTGAATAAGCCTGGTTGCACAACCTACGAATCTCATCGTCACTGAGTTCACCACCGGCGTACAGCGAAACAATCTCAGCTGCCAGCGAGGCGTAATCGGATGACCGCTCAGTAGGCAATGGTGCCCACGATTTCGGCACATAAAGACCGCCGTCTGTTGCCAAACCCGCGAGCATTGCGTCTGTAAAACCAATCGTGGGCGATGCCCCACGAGTACTTTCGTACTTCATTGGAGGGTCAATCCCCCAGTACGCGAAGCAAGCCGCTCGACTTCTTCACTGCGGGGAGTTCGCGGAACTCGCGCAAGCACGCCTGCACATCTGCTTCGCGGGCCGAGTGCGTGATGAACATCAGCCTCGCATTGTCAGCAAGACCGACTTGTTCAGCAGCACGAATGCTCACGCCATGCTTGGCGAAAACTCCAGTGACTGCATGCAGAACACCAGGCTGATCAGCTACCTCGAGCGGGATCAAATATTCCGATGAAGTCTCATCAATGGGACGAATCTTCGCCCGTGCAAAAGCGCCCAACGAACCATGGGTCTTGTTTTTGAGATTGACCGCAGCGTCAATTACGTCACCAAGCACAGCGCTGGCAGTCGGGAATCCACCCGCACCACGGCCGTAGAACATCAACGAGCCAACTGCCTCACCCTCAACGAACACGGCGTTATAACTTTCGCGCACACTGGCAAGTGGATGGTGTTTGGCAACCATGGCTGGATGCACACGCACTGCTATTTCTCCAGATGCTGCGTCCTTCTCGGCGATTGCGAGAAGCTTGATCACATAACCGAGTCTGTTAGCGACATCTATGTCGGCTTTGGTTATCTTGCTGATTCCCTCGTGATAAACATCGCCGGCCACAACTCGTGCACCGAATGCAATTGAAGCAATGATTGCAGCTTTGGCACCCGCATCAAATCCTTCGACATCTGCAGTTGGGTCGCGTTCGGCAAAACCTAGATCCTGCGCTTCACGCAGTGCCTCGCTGTAGTCCGCACCATTCTCGGACATCTTGGTCAAGATGTAGTTAGTTGTTCCATTAACAATGCCGATTACACGACGGATGGGTTCGCCTCGTAGTGATTCTCGAAGCGCACGAATCAGTGGTATCCCACCAGCCACTGCAGCTTCGAACAATAAATCGGTGCCGGCAGCATCAGCTGCAGCGAATAATTCTGTACCAACGTTGGCAAGCAGTTCTTTGTTGGCGGTGATAACTGGCTTGCCGCGCACGAGTGCGGCCGTGATCAATTCACGTGCCGGCTCAATTCCACCTATCACCTCAACTACGAGGTCAATGGTTGGGTCTTCGATAACGCCTAGCGCATCGCGTGTGAGCATCCCATCAGGGAGATTCAAGTTGCGGTCACGAGAGATGTTGCGCACGGCCACCCGCGCCACTTGAAGCCGCACCCCAGTGCGCGCCTCAATCGCATCGGCTTGGCGCTCAACGAGCTGAACGAACGCAGCGCCGACGTTGCCACAGCCCAAAACACCAATTCGAACAACATTTGCCATGTTCCGAGGCTATCCGTCACACGCGTACGGGCTCTAGCCAATATCCAGCCGCACCAGATCTTCGTATTCTTCACGGCGCACAACCAATCGTGCGTTTCCGTTGCTGACGAATACAACCGCGGGTCGGCCGATCTTGTTGTAGTTGGATGCCATTGAATAGCCGTAGGCACCGGTTACCGGGGTAACCAGTAAGTCATCCACTTTGACGTTGGCAGGGATTGACGCATCGAGAATCACAATGTCTCCCGACTCACAGTGTTTGCCAACAATGCGGGCATTGTCCGGGCGATCTGCATCAACACGCATTGGGTCAAAAGCTTCATATCCACTTCCGTACATGATGGGTCGTGGGTTGTCACTCATTCCACCATCAACTGAGATGTACTTGCGGATCCCAGAAATGTTCTTGACCGTGCCAACGCTGTAGATCGTCACCGCAGTTGCTGCAACAAGTGAGCGGCCTGGTTCGACAATCACACGCGCACTGCTCGGCAGATTTCGCGTGGCTTCTTTCAGTGCACTGCCCCACTGCGAATAGGTAGGTGTTGGTTCGTTATTCAAATACGCAACTCCAAGACCGCCACCAAGTGTTAGTTCTTCTAGCCCAAGTGGCGCGAAGAACTCAACCATTGCTTTAGCCGCGGCAGTGAAATTGTCGGCGGCAAAAACCTGGGATCCAATGTGACAATGAAGCCCGAGCAACTCAACTGACTTCGACTCCTTGCAAAGCGCAACTGCGCGCGCTGCATCACCGTTGCTGAGATTAAATCCAAACTTTGAGTCATCCTGGCCAGTTGCCACAAATTCATGTGTGTGCACGTGCACACCAGGCGTCACACGAAGTTGTATACGGGCCGCAGGCAAACCAGTGGCGTGGATCGCATCAAGCCGAACAAGTTCATCAAAGCTGTCAACCACAATGTGATGAACGCCAGCTTCAATCGCTTCAATGAGTTCGCGATCGCTCTTGTTGTTGCCATGAAGCACGCAACGATTTGCTGGCACTCCTGCGGCCAATGCCACAAACAATTCTCCACCGCTGGCAACATCAAGCATGAGCCCTTCTGTGTGAACGAGCCCAGCCATCGCCTTGCAAAGGAACGCCTTCGATGCATAGACAACGTTGTCGACACCGAATTCTGCAACCAACGCACGACAGTTTGACCGGATGTGGTCCTCGTCGTAAACAAAAAGTGGAGTGCCGTATTCTGCTGCGAGGTCGTCAATTCGTACTCCCGCAATTCGAAGTGCACCGTCCGTGTCCACACTTGAATTTGCTGGCAGTAGATGCTTGGAGATTGGCGCCATCACATCACCTCTGGTGATTCGATTCCGAGCAAACCAAGTGCACGATTTATTACGAGTGCCGTAGTGTCAGCAAGGCGTAGTCGCGACTCGCGCAATTGATCGGTATCAGCTTTCAGCACTGGGCAGTTCTCATAGAAAGCGGTGAAGTCGGTAGCGAGGTCGTAGATATAGGTGCAGAGCCGATGCGGTGAGTAACGCTCAATGGTCTCTGCAACCGCGGTATCAAATTGCAGAAGTCGAATTACTAACGCGCGTTCAGCAGGATGCGTAATTGCAATGTCCCCACCGCGCAACGCACCACGGTCAACACCTGCCCGCCTGAAGATGCTGCAGATTCGGGCATGTGCATATTGCAGATACGGCGCGGTATTGCCCTCAAATGCAAGCATACGATCCCAATCAAAGATGTAGTCCTTAACCCGATCAGTGGACAGATCTGAATACTTGATCGCACCGATGCCAACCATGCGCGCAACGTTGGCCCGCTCCGATTCAGAAAGGTCGGGGTTTTTGTTGGCAACTGCAGCGGCAGCGCGTTCAATTGCTTCATCAATGAGTTCAACCAACTTCACCGTGTCACCATCGCGACTCTTTAACATCTTGCGATCAGACCCGAGAACACTTCCGAACGCTACGTGGACGGCTTCGTCTGTTTCGCCCATCCAACCCGCCATGCGGCACACTGCATCCAGCATCTGAAAATGCTGCGCCTGAGGTGCTCCGACGACGTACAGCATCAACGAAACTTGAAGGCGCTCAATTCGATCAAGCACACACGCCAGATCGGTGGTTGCATAGTTATAACCACCGTCTCCCTTACGGATGATCATCGGCAGGGGTTCATTGTCGCGGTTTAAAAATCCAGGTGGAAAAACAACTTCAGCGCCATCACTTTCCTCCAAGATTCCCTTGTCTCGCAGACGCTCCACAACCTGTGGGAGCAGGTCGTTGTACTTGCTCTCACCAGCAAGATCTTGGTCAGTGAGCAACACACCTAGACGCTGATACACGGTGTTGAAATAACGCGTGCTTTCAGCCACCAGAATCCGCCACAACCTCAGCGTTTCCGCATCTCCACCTTGCAGACTCACAACTCTTAGACGTGCCCGCTCTTTAAATGTGTCATCGGCATCGAACTTGGCACGCGCCGCCTTGTAGAAACCGTTGAGATCACCTAGTGACAACTCATCTGCTGCCGAGGTCTCACCCACATCAAGCATGTGTTCGATAAGCATGCCAAAAGGCGTGCCCCAATCTCCGATGTGATTTTCGCGAATAACCGTATGCCCAACGAACTGAAGCATCCGCACCAACGCATCACCGATCACAGTGCCACGTAGGTGACCAACGTGCATTTCCTTTGCCACATTTGGTGCCGAATAGTCGACAACAATTCGCCGTGGAACTGCAGCGGCACCAACTCCTAGTCGTTCGGAGGTGAGAGCTTTTTGGAGCTCACGCAACAGAAACCCATCATCAAAGGTCAGATTGATGAATCCCGGGCCAGCAATCTCAACCTTTGAGCAAGTGCCTTCAAGGTTCAGTTTTGACACAAGTTCTTCGGCCACTTCACGTGGATTACGCCCAAGGCTCTTTGCCAAAGGGAGTACGCCGTTGATTTGGGCATCAGCACGGTCACTCGGGCGCACGATCGGGTCAGCGTTCTTGCCCGCAACTGCGACAAACGCGGTTGTCGCCAGAGAAGAGACAATTGATACGGGATCAGACATGACCGTTCCATTGTTGCCGAAGGGATCGCAAGACCAACGGACTATTGTTTGGGACTTAAGGCCCGCGTAGCTCAGTGGATAGAGCGTCTGCCTCCGGAGCAGAAGGTCGCAAGTTCGATTCTTGCCGCGGGCGCCCTTTGCCTAGTCGCTCGGCCACTCCACAACCACTAGTCGCTCGGCCACTCCACAACCACTAGTCGCTCGGCCACTCCACAACCACTAGTCGCTCGGCCACTCCTTGGACGCCGCTATGAGTTCGTCGCGAAAATCAGGGTGACCAATCTTGGCCAATGCCACCGAACGCTCGTTGATCGTCAGGTCCTGCAGTTCAGCAACTCCGTATTCAGTGATCACCACATCAACATGGTGCCGCGGAGTTGTCACAACCGAACCCGTGGGCAGCTGGGGCAAAATTCTTGACACCAACTTGCCGTCGACAACTGTGGTTGATGGCAGACAAATCAAGCTGCGGCCACGCTGGGAGAGTCCAGGACCCGACACAAAATCCTCATGCCCGCCGATGCCTGAAAACTGATGGCCGTTCACACTGTCAGCCACTATCTGCCCAGACAGATCCACCGCCATCGCACCGTTAATGGTCGTGATGAACCTTTGACGGCTAATCACATCTGGCGAATTGACAATTCGTACCGGCAAAAACCGAACTAGGTCGTTGTTATGCAACCACTCGTAAAGCTCGGGGATTCCTGCAGAGAAAGTTGTTACAGAGAATCCATCAAATTCATTGCCTTTGTTATTGGTGACTTTGCTGGCTTGGTGCAGTCGCATCAAACCTGTTGTGAACATCTCTGAGTGAATTCCATAATCACCGCCAGTTCCATTGGCCAGTGCAGTTGCTACCTGACTAGGGATTCCACCGATTCCTGTCTGCAATGTGCAACCGTCGTGAATGAACTGCATAGCCAGCTCTGCAATCTTGACTTCAGCTTCACTTGGTTCGGGCTCAGCGAGATTCAACGGACGCGCATCACTTTGAATCAAGATGTTCACTTGATCGACATGAATTCGGTGTTCGTGTAGCGGTGCCACACCCTGTGTGTATGGAAAGTGTGGACTGCATTCAACAATTAACACACGACCCGGATCTTGGGCTGCAAGACGAATCTCATCAACGGTGGCTCCTGCGTGCACCGACAAACTCACCCAACCATCAACCGGCATTGATGCCGCAGTAGCCATTACTCGTGGTCTCAACCGCCTTAGTGCGGGCTCAAACCGCCTGAAATCTGCCGGCACGTAGTCAATTGATGCCCCAGCATCACGCAGGAAACGCTCAGCGGGACCAAAAAATCCACTGCGGTAGTGCACACCTTTGCGCGTGAACAGCTGGTACAGATCAGGAAGCAGTGCACCGAAAACTTCGAGCCTTGTGAAGTCGTCGCGTACACCTAGTGCGTGCACAAATCCACCAGGGATTCCAGGGCCGAGTGGTAATCCAAGAGTGTCGCTGGGACGAACTTCAGCAACCGCCCGTTCAATGGGATCAAAGCCGCGCATCAGATAATCACTTTGCGATGATCGAGATCACGAAAGTGGCAAATGAAAAGATCAACAAGAACGCTGCTGGTGCCGTGTCTTTGATCGAGTCTTTGGCCTTGCGGTGATAAGCAACCGCAATAAAGAAGTAGCCGGCCAAGCAAATCGCGGTAATTGATCCAAGCCACTCCAACCAAACACCGATTATCAATCCGCCAGCTGCCGCGGCCTTGATGCGACCTAGAAGCTCGGGCGGATAAGGACTCTGGATTCGCGCCATTGATTCGAGTATCGAAGGATGGCGGCGGAAATCCATCAAGGCGGATGCAACGCAGATGAAGGCCAAAAGGAGTGACAGGATCGTGGTGGCAGATTCCATAGCCATCAGGTTACGGCCATTCAGCGCGACTCAAGTTGCAGCAGAGTGCGTTTGCGATCGAGGCCCGCTGAGTAGCCGCCAAGTCCACCACCGGATGCAACTACTCGATGGCATGGAACAATTATCGGAACAGGATTGCGTCCATTGGCATTACCAACTGCACGGAAGGCACGTGGTTGACCAAGCCTTGCCGCTTCTTCGGCATAAGTGATTGTTGAGCCAAATTCAATTCCACACAAAACTCGCCATACCCGCAATTGAAACTCTGTCCCTATTAAGTCCAACGGAACTGTGAACTTCGTCAGTTCGCCAGCAAAGTAAGCAGCGAGCTGCAACACAGCATTGCTCTCGTGTGCGTGTGCATCTTTGGAAGCTGGAACCACAGTTTGCGGACACTCGAAGTCCACACGGCGCACGCCAATTGATGAGGCAGTGACATGAAGCTTGCCGATCGGAGTTTGCAAACTCTGCATACCTAAATGTTGCTCAGTCAGGACTAAAGTAATAGATGCTTGCATAGTGCAAGCATTGTTTGGGGGACGTTAATGAGCACTGCCACGCCGACGGTGGAGGACGGAAACCTCGACCATCGCAGCCGCATGATCATCCTCGTTGGAGTGATGTCAGGCATGTTCCTCGCATCGCTTGAAGGCACCATCATCAACACGGCTTTGGTGACGATTACCACCGACCTGGGTGGGCTCGACAAATACACATGGGTCGGTACCGCCTACATGCTCACGTCAACTGCTGCCACTCCCCTCTACGGGAAACTGAGCGACATCTACGGGCGCAAGTTGATGTACCAAGTGTCGATCAGCATCTTTATTTTCGCTTCGGTTCTCTGCAGTATGTCCCAGTCGATGGAATTCCTTGTGTTCTCCCGCGCCCTCCAAGGCATCGGTGGCGGCGGCCTAACGGCAATGGCATTCATTGTGGTTGGTGACATCATTCCACCGCGTGTGCGTGGTCGATACACCGGATATCTCACCACTCTCTACGCAATCTCGAGTGTGATTGGTCCATTGATCGGTGGAGTAATTGTCGACAACTTCAGTTGGCGATGGATCTTCTGGGTGAATGTGCCAATTGGTATCGCCACATTCCTGATCACGTCAGCAACCATGAATATCCCAGTTGACAAGGTCAAGCGATCGATTGATTATCTCGGAATCTTCTTGCTCGTCGGTGCTGTAACTTCGCTGATTCTCGTGCTCTCTTGGGCCGGTGAAGAGTACGGCTGGACCTCAAATACTGCGATTTTGCTCTTCTTGCTCGCAGCTTTGTTGACCATTGGATTTCTTTATTGGGAGCCGCGTGCGAACGAGCCTCTCGTACCGCCAAGACTCATCAAGATTCCAACTTTGCGCATCATGATCCCTCTGTTGATGTTGTTCGGCGTCGGCATGTTGGGTACAAATGCGTTCATACCCCTGTTCCTGCAAGCGGTAACTGGGGTGACACCAACACAGTCAGGGTTGTTGTTGTTGCCGATGATTTTTGGCGTGCTCACTGCTGCACTGATAGCTGGCCGTGTTATCGAACGCACGGGTCGCTACAGAAAGTGGTTGCTGAGTGGCTCGGCTCTAATGGCCGTGGGTATGACCATCCTGTCGTTAATGAGCCAGACCAATGCAGGGCTTACAGCGGGTCTCATTGGGATGTTTGTGATGGGATTTGGAACCGGGTCACTTGGTCCAGTGAGCACCACCGTGATTCAGAACTCGGTTGAACATCCCGATCTTGGTATCACTACTTCAATGATCACTTTCTTTCGCTCATTAGGCGGTGCAATTGGTCTTGCAACTTGCGGAGCACTCTTCAATGTTTTTGCCCGTGACAAAGTGGAGCCACAATTTCTTCACGATCCGCGTCTCGTTAAAGAGTTACCTGAGCCACAAAAAACGAGTGTGCTCAACGCATTGTCGGATTCAATTACCGGCACTTTCAAATGGATGATCCCAGCGATGATCCTCATCTTTGTCTTGGCGTCGATGGTGAAGGAAGTGCCATTACGCCAGACGATTGGCCCCAACACGGGTACGACAGACTAGGTAATCAGCAGTCGGGGTCGTCTACGTTCGCTGCCGAAGTGACATGAACGTATGTGCGCTCGGTGGCGAAACGCTTTGCATCGTGTTCAGCGAGTGCGATGTTGTGCGAATCCACATGAACGATCCGGGGCTGGAAACCCTCGAGCTCTGATTCTTCATACGAGGCGTACGCAACAATGATCACAAGATCACCAACCTGCACCAGTCGTGCTGCGGCACCATTTAGGCAGATCTCACCAGGCTGCCCTTCCATCGCATAAGTCACGATCCGGGCGCCGTTGTCGACGTCCAAAACGTGCACTTGTTCAAACGGGCGAATGTCAGAACGACGAAGCAAATCGGGGCAGATTGAAACAGAACCGACATAGCCCAACTCAGCACGTGTAACACGTGCACGGTGGATCTTTGCTCGCATCATTTCTCGCCGCATGGGGGTTCTACTTTGGCATCTACTTGGGTTCTTTGGGAAGCCCGAGGACTCTTTCACCCACAATATTGCGTTGGATCTGGCTGGTGCCGCCCCAAATGGTCTCAGATCGCGAGAAGAAGAAGGCTGACATCATCGCGCTGACCGGATAGCCAGGGCGGCGCCTTTCCCGTGCAGTGCCTGGCCATGAGCCATCTCCACCACAGTCAACAAGCATCGCTTCGGGACCATAGATATCAAGCCCGAGCTCCATTGCTTCTTTGTGCATCTCAGACCAGTACATCTTGTTGAATGCACCAATTGCCGCAACACTCAAGTCGCGAGAGTTGTTAAGTGTGGCGCTGAGGCTGCGCAAACCATGGAATCGAAGAATGTGAATCTTCGCGTAGAACTTCATGAGGCGCTGGCGAATCACTGGATCATTGATCGCTCCGTTGCGCTTTGCGGCTGCGACGATGATGTTGTATTCCTCTTCGAAGCGGCGATAGCCAGTGGTGGCACTTGTGCCGCGTTCAAAAGCAAGAGTGCTGTTTGCAACCTGCCAACCGTTGTTGACGCCACCGACGACATTGTCCTTCGGGCAACGCGCGTTGGTGAAGAAAACCTCGCAGAACTCTGCGGTGCCGTCGGGCTGCACGATTCCTCGTACTTCAACACCTGGCTGGTCCATCGGCACGAGTAGATACGAGATGCCTTTGTGCTTTGGCGCATCAGGATCAGTGCGGGTGAGCAAGAAGCAGTAGTTCGCATGATGACCTTGAGTGGTCCAAACTTTCTGACCGTTGATAACCCATTCGTCGCCGTCGAGAATCGCGCTGGTCTTCAAACTCGCGAGGTCGCTACCACTGTTCGGCTCGCTGAAGCCCTGACACCAGCGCACCTGTCCGCTCAGAATTTTTGGCAGGAACTCTTTCTTTTGTTCCTCGGTGCCCCACTGCAAAATAGTTGGGCCAACCAAAGTGTCGCCGAAGAAATCAGCTCGCATGGGTGCTCGCGCATTCGCGAACTCCTCAGAGAGAACGACACCCTGCATCGTGGTCAAACCTTTGCCGCCATATTCCTTTGGCCAGGTGGCGCAGATCCAACCGCCCTTGAACAATTTCTCGGGCCATTCGTCATTGAACTTCTTGCGCTCTTCGGAGCTCATTTCGAAGTTCGAGTCAAACCAGCCTTGTGGCAAGTTCTCCTTCAACCATGCACGGATCTCCGCGCGAAAAGCTTCGTCTTGGGGGGCATATGCAAGTTCCACGTTCCCAAGTCTTACTTGGAAAGGGCCGAAAACCTAAACCGAGAGGTAACAATTTGTGGTTAAACGACAAATTTTTGCCCTCTAAATACCCACAAATTTGGCAACCACATAGATTGGTGTGATTAGAGCACTTACGAAGTGCGCACCCAGAGGAGGCCCGGCGATGAAGTTGATCACCGCAATTGTGAAGCCATTCAAGCTCGACGATGTAAAAGATGCACTACGTGATGCTGGCGTAACCGGAATGACCGTTTCTGAAGTTCGTGGTTTTGGTCGCCAAGGGGGCCACACAGAGACCTACCGTGGTGCCGAGTATTCAATTGATTTCATTCCAAAAGTGCGCCTTGAATTGGTAGTGGATGATTCAGTTGTCGAATCCACTTTGAATGCAATCCGTGAAGCCGCCGCTACTGGCAAAATCGGTGATGGAAAGATTTGGATCACTTCAGTGGAGCGCATCGTGCGCATCCGCACGGGTGAAGAGGGCGCCGACGCAATATGAGCAACACCGAAACGCCAGCTAAAGCTGAGCGCTGGACCGCGCAGTGGAAAGAACTCTACGAAGAAGTAATTAACTCAGGGCTCTGTACTGGTTGTGCAGGATGTGTGGTGGCGTGCCCCCATGATGTCATCGGCTACAAGCATGAAGAGGGCGAATACAAGCCCTTCCACCTAGAAGAAGATCTTGGTCTTGCGAACTGTGGGCATGGTGAGAAAGGTTGCACATCATGCACGCGGGCCTGTCCTCGCTTCCGTGAATGGGAGCCACAAGCAGACACACATCTGTTTGGCAAGATTCGCGAGCCAGAGCAGATGTACGGCCAGTACCAGCAGTTGCTCCTTTGCCGCGCCAGCGACGACACCGTTCACAAAATTGGACAAGATGGTGGCTTCGTGAGCGCGATGCTCATCTGGCTATTCGAAAACGACTACATAGATGGTGCTCTGGCAAGTTTCCTCGACGGCGATGGATCGAATTGGAAAGCTGTGCCGGGGATTGCACATAACAAAGAAGAGATCCTCGCTTCAGCTGGAAGTCGATATACCTATTCCGCAAACACACTCGCTTTCAAACAGGCCGAAGAAGAAGGTCTGAAGCGTCTCGCATTTGTTGGCATGGGATGCCAGACCTCGGTACCGCCGGTGATGTGGGCACGCAAGATCGGCAAAGTCTCAAAGCCGTTCTTGTTCAACATTGGTTTGCTCTGTTCAAAGACCTTTGATGATGCAATTTTTGAAGAACTCTTCTGGGCCAAGTACGGGCTCAAGAAAGAAGAGATGGCCAAGATGAACATCAAGGGTGCATTCCAGATCTGGATGAAGGACGGGTCATTCCACGAAATTGACCTGAAGGAATGCCACAAGTGGACTCGTGAGGGTTGCAAGACGTGTCCTGATTTCGCCGCCGAACACGCTGACATCTCAACGGGTGGAATTGGTGAAGACAACGACTGGACACTCTGTGTCGTACGTACCGATCTCGGTCGCGAAGTTATGGATCGGATGATCCAATCTGGCGCAATCATTGCGAGGCCAGCCGAGACCGATGAGAAGGCAATGAAGCTTCTACGACTGCTTTCAATTACATCGCGTCGTCGCTGGCCCGAGTTTGCCAATCGCGCACCTGCAGTTGGCGTGCCACCGCCGAAGCCGAAGGCTCCCCCAGCACCGGCCCCGGCAGCTACCTGAAAATCCAGCACCCCTAGGCATCAACGTGGACTCTGGACTGCTTCGAGACGCATTGACCGCACTGGCTGGCGTGGCAACCGGTGTCATGTCTGGAAGTTTTGGAGTCGGCGGAGCAGTGATTTCTACGCCTGCCATACGCGCACTCGGGTGTTCAGCAGCAATTGCGGTAGGGACCACGTTGCCGTCAATTCTCCCTGGTGCAATCATGGGCTCACTCAAGTACCGCACTTCACAATTAGTGCGCTGGCGCACCGTGCTTTATACCGTCCCGGCTGGCATTGTCGCCGCTGTGATCGGAGCGCGCCTCGCGGACGTGCTCCCAGGTGATGGTCATCCACTAATGATTCTCACCGCCATGATGCTGTTCTGGTCATCGTGGAATCTGATTCGCGGTGAAAAATCTGCGACCGAAACCGACTCATCTATCGACGCAGGTGCCGAAGTTATCAACCAACGTTCAAAGTCCGCGGTAATCGGCGCGATGGCTGGCGGGCTCTCTGGATTGCTGGGGGTTGGTGGCGGAATTGTGATGGTCCCGATGTTTCGTGATGTGTTGAAAGTGCCGATGAAAACCGCTATCGCAACATCGCTTGTTTGTGTCGGCTTCTTTGCGGTGCCTGGCACGATCACTCACACAATTCAAGGTGGCGTTGATTGGCGTTATGCACTTCTGTTGACTCTCGGGGTGATCCCAGGGGCGCCAATTGGAGCGCGGATTGCGCTCTCACTTCGTGACGAACACCTCCGAAGAATTTTTGGGATCTTCCTTGCATGTACTGCGGTGATCTACGCCGCTGGAGAAATTGTTGCTTTAGCGGGATAGTTTGACCGCGCGAGTGAACACGGCGTCAATCATCGGCTCAGTTAGTTTCCCTGTGAATGTGTTTTGCTGGCTTGGATGGAAACTACAGATCAAAGATATTTTGCGCCCTGAAGGTGTACTACCCGGGGCCTCAACGCCATGGCCAAATTTTGGTTTCTTTGCAACCGCAAACTCACGGCAAGCATTCTCATACGCAAATGCCCCAAGGCAGACAACGACCGAAACTTCGGTCAGCAGTTGCAATTCAACCTCGAGATGCCGATGACAGTTCTTACGCTCATCAATTGTTGGTTTGTTGTCGGGTGGCGCACATTTAACGACTGAAGTAACCCACGCCGAATTAAGCACGAGCCCATCAGACTTGCTTGTCGACTCTGCCTGATTCGCTAATCCCGCTTTATGCATCGCTCGGTATAGCCAGTCGCCACTGCGATCACCTGTAAACATTCGCCCCGTGCGATTGGCTCCATGCGCTGCCGGCGCCAGACCAAGCACGAGAATACGTGCGGAAGGGTCACCGAAACCTGGAACGCCGCGACCCCAGTATTCGTCGTTCCTAAACGATGCACGTTTGTCGCGGGCAATGGCCTCGCGCCACTCCACCAACCGTGGGCAATCCCTGCACTCAGCCACATCGGTTGCCACTTGTTTAAGCGTCCTCACGCTGACAGATTACGTGGATACGCCGATAGTTTTAGAGGAGTATGAAATCCAAGCCGACTCTCGTGTTATTCGTACGTCACGGGCAGACCCCAACCACTGGCAAAACTCTTCCAGGTCGCGCTCCTGGACTGCACTTATCAACTGACGGTATCGCACAGGCAAAAATCGCAGCAGAGCGCATCAGCGCAGTGAAAAAGATTGCGGCGATCTACGCAAGTCCCCTAGAGCGCACCAGAGAGACGGCGGCTCCGATTGCGAAGGCGCTGAATCTAAAAGTAAAAGCCAACTCCGGACTGCTGGAGTGCGACTTCGGCTCATGGACAGGTAAACAACTCGACAAGTTACGCAAGTTGCCCGAATGGGAAACCGTGCAGCGTTCACCGAGCACTTTTCGATTTCCAAAAGGCGAGAGCTTCACTGAAATGCAAAATCGAATTGTGAATGCAGTTGACGCAATCTGCACGAACCACCCCGGACAGACTGTGGTCTGCGTTTCCCATGCAGATCCAATCAAGGCGGCTCTCGCGCACGCCACTGGCACACACATCGATCTTTTCCAACGGCTCGTAGTGTCGCCGTGTTCAGTCAGCGCGGTTGCGTATACCGCCTCTGGTCCGATTGTGCTTACCGTCAACTCCACGGGTGGGTCACTCGGTGAATTAGTTCCGAGTTGAAATCTGATGGGTATCTATTTCGACTTTGATGACGTTGATGCATTCACTGCTGGTGCAATGGGTGTACCTGGCCAAAGAACCTTCTTCATTCAAGTTCGGCGAATGGGTGAACGCGTCACGTTGAAGTGCGAAAAGCAGCACACCGCAGCACTCGCTGATTTTTTACGCCAGCTCATCACGCAGCAGCCACCACCGATTGATCGCCCACTCGGTGTGGCAATGGAATTGGCTGATGTGTCTGACGTTGCTTTTGACCTTGGTGGCATCAGTCTCGGATATGACCGCGATCTTGGTCGGGTAATCGTGCAGTTCGATGAAATCGTTCCAGTAGATGAAGAGGGTGAAGAGTTACCTGACTTCGATGCCGGAAAAGTTCGTGTGGCTATCACCGTGGGGCAAGCCGTTGCATTTATCGAGGTGGCAGAAGCAGCCGTGGCTGCGGGTCGCCCGAGTTGTTTATTCTGTGGGCGTCCGATTGACCCCAACGGCCACATGTGCCCACGAATGAATTGAAATTACTTTGGATGTGTTGAGCCTGCTTACGAATGCTGACGTGCACGTTGAAGGGCGCATGCCGTATTCGAGCAACATGACCTACCGCGTGCAGCTCATCTCTGGCGACGAATCAATCCGAGCGATATACAAGCCAAAAGATGGTGAGCGACCCCTATGGGATTTCCCACCCGGCCTACACAAGCGTGAGGCAGCAGCTTACGAGTTGGCTTTGGCGATGGGTATTCCATTCATTCCCCCGACCATCATTCGCAACGGACCATTTGGGGAAGGTTCCTTCCAGCTTTATGTCGATGCCATTCACGAAGAGCACTACTTCACCCTGTTTGAAAAACGCCCTGAACTCCATGATCGCTTTCGTGAGATCGCAGTTTTTGACTTTGTTGCGAACAACACCGATCGCAAGAGTGGCCACGTTTTGATTGACAAACAAGACGCCATCTGGGGTATCGATCAGGGCCTTTGCTTTTCATCGCAGTTCAAATTACGCACCGTTATCTGGGAGTTCGGCGGCGAGCAGATCAATACCAACTTGGTGTCTGCCATAACAGCGATTCGTGACAATCCACCCTGCGAAATCACGAACCTTCTTTCCGAAGCCGAGGCGGAAGCATTGGTGCAGCGGTGCACTTGGGTGTGCGACCGCGGAGTTCTTCCAATTGACGCCTCTGGCCATCGCTATCCATGGCCATTGGTGTGAGCGAGCTAGACGCACTGATCAACAGTCTCGATCACGATGGTCTAGTGCGGTATGTAGATGGCTGTTGTTCATCTCGTGACTGGACAGAGTTACTCCGAGTTCGCGACACATGTCGTCTGGCGAATGATTCGGGTCGGCAGATGTGGCCAATCACCACACTTGCCAACTACCGACTCGCGCTGCATGCGCCAGCGGAATTCGCGGTCCAATCTCTGGACGAGGCAAACACAAACTTCTTGTTTGGTCCGCTTTCAGAAGTGATTGCACAACATCACAGTTGGGATGACCTCAAAGGACATTTAAGTGACGTCCACATCGCCGATGTTGTCGCCCATGAATGCGGAATTCGTGGTGCAGACATCAGTTACACCCCAACTTTGCAAGTGTTTGATATTCCACACACATTGCAGAGTTGGGAGAATCAGTATCAGCCACCTGTCTATACGGACGCCGGCGTGGAACATGACCCACCCGAATTCAACGGCGAACTGCAACCGCTTGAAATTGCAGCGAAAGCAAATGTGGTCGAAGATCGGGATACGACCAGTGCGCTTCGTGCCGTGATTGAACCCTGGATCAGTGCATCAAATGGTCGTGCCGAGATACGTGGTGCTGAAGGAGGAGTCTCCGAAGCGCTCGCCTCAATTGGTGCAGTACGTGCGCGTGGTCAAAACATCACTCCCGCTGATGCAATCTCACTGATCACTTGGGCCGGTTCGAGTGGAGGTGCACACGGTCGCCGCCGCGGGATGGCAAGTGGTCGCTACAGCATGTGGTGGTGCGTGGTCGCACTCGCTGGCCTCACGGACGAGTGGCCGCTCAAGCCCGATGAGATCGGCGACATCACTAGCGAGTTCACTTGGTGGCAGTGGGATGCCTACGAACCGCGTTCAGGTTGGCGATTGCAGATCGCAGTAGAGGATCCAACTGACGGCGTCACATGGATCATCAACGCGGTTGACACCGCTATTTGATACAGCGCTGAATCAGCCGCGGGACTTGATGGCTTCGATCAACTTGGGGAGCACTTTGTGCACGTCACCCACGATGCCGAGGTCAGCCACACCGAAGATTGGTGCTTCCTTGTCCTTGTTGATTGCGATGATGTTCTTTGAACCCTTCATGCCCACCATGTGCTGGGTTGCACCCGAGATTCCGGCAGCGATGTAGATGGTTGGCTTTACTACCTTGCCGGTCTGGCCGACTTGGTACGAGTAAGGCACCCAGCCTGCGTCAACAATTGCGCGTGATGCGCCAGGCGCACCCTTCAACAACTTCGCAAGCTCTTCCACCATTGAGTACGACGGCGCCTCACCGAGACCACGGCCGCCGGACACCACGATGTCGGCTTCGTCGAGTTTCGGACCTGAGGTCTCTTCAACGTGAACCGCGGTTACCTTTGCAGCGCCTGCATCAGCCACGGGAGCTGCCACAACTTCAGCAGCGCCGCCGCCAGCGGACTCTGCCGCAAAGCTCTTCGGGCGGAATGCCACAAGGTGTGGCCCAGAACCTGTGAACGTGGTCGTAACGAGGGTGTTGCCGCCAAAGATCGGCGTGGTGGCACTCACTGCACCGCCATCAACCGCCACGTCGATGTTGTTCGTAAGAACAGTGACATCGAGCTTGACCGACAAGCGCGACATCACGTCACGGCCTTCGTAGTTCTGCGGGAACATGATGAGGTCGGGCTTGTTGCCACCATCAATGACAGCCTTCATCGCGCTGGAAACTGCAACACCAGGCAAGGCACCAGCAAGATCGCCAGTTGCGTAGACCTTGGTAGCGCCGTATTCACCAAGTGCGCCAGCAACACTGGCACCGTCGGCACCGATGAATGCCGAGACATTCGCACCGATCGCACGGGCCTTGGTCAAGAGTTCAAGAGTTCCTGTGGTGGGCACTCCATTTGCAACCTGTGCAAATACCCAAACATTGTTCAGAGTCATTTCAGTGCCTTTCTCAGATTGCTTTCAGATTTTCGAGGAATGCCACGACGCGGCCAAATGCTTCGCCGTCGTCTTCGATCACTTCGCCTGCCTGGCGCGCTTCGGCCTGTGCAACGTTTGTGATCTTCTGACCAGCGCCATCCCAACCCGATGGTGCAACACCAAGATCAGAAGCCTTCACTTCTTCAACCGGCTTGCTCTTTGCAGCCATGATTCCTTTGAAGGATGGGTAACGCGGCTCAACCACACCAGCGGTCACGCTGATGAGCGCGGGCAACGGGCATGTCACTTCGTCATAACCAGCTTCGGTCTGACGATCGGCGTTCAATGTGCCGCCGTTGATTGCAATCTTCTTTGCAAAAGTGACTGATGGCAATCCGAGAAGTTCCGCCATCTGCTCGGGCACGGTACCTGTGTAACCATCGCTCGATTCAGTTGCTGCGATTACGAGATCCGCACCACCAAGACGCTTAACGGCTGCAGCAAGCACCTTTGCAGTTGTGAGTGCATCTGATCCGGCAAGTGCTGGATCAGAGATCAACACACCCTTTGCAGCACCCATCGCAAGTGCGGTGCGCATGCCTGAGGTTTCACTGTTCGGCGCCATCGAAACGATGCTCACCTCACCGCCTCCTGCTGCATCAACCAACTGCAACGCCATTTCAACGCCATAGCTGTCGGACTCATCCATGATCAGCTTGCCGTCACGCTTAAGAGCATTAGTGCTGCCGTCGAGGGCTCCCGGGTTGGCCGGGTCTGGGATCTGCTTCACGCACACAATTACGTTCATGGGCTTCAACCGTACCGATTGGAAACCCCATTAACCAACTGTGACAGGGGTCGCTCATTGGCTCCCCTGATACCGTTTCTGCCTTGCGCATCCTGCTCGTCGTGAACTCCTTCGCATCCTCGGTAACGGCACGGAACACCGTGGTCGTTCATCAGGCTCTGTCTAGAGAACATGAGGTCCAGATGGTGGAAACCAACCGCCGCGGACACGCCACCCGATTTGCTCAGGATGCCGCACGCCGCGGACTCGACGCTGTGGTGGCATTCGGTGGCGATGGAACCCTAAATGAGGTCGCTACGGGGCTGGCTGGCACTGACACGGCCTTAGCGGTGATGCCTGGCGGCTCAACGAACGTGTTTGCGCGCACAATTGGTCTTAAAAATGACCCCAGCGTCGCTGTGCGCCAGATTGTCGGCGGGCTCGCCAACGGCAACGGAGACCCGATCGGTCTCGGGCGAGTTAATGGTCGCTACTTCTGTTTTCACACTGGTGTTGGCTTTGATGCAGCGGTCGTGCGTGAAGTTGAAAAGCGCGCATCACTCAAGCGTTATGCGGGGCATCCATTGTTCATTGCCGCATCGCTGCAGACTTGGCTTTCGAAATACGACCGAACAAAACCACATTTCCGTGTGCAGGGCGAGTCGTGGCAGGTGGACAACGGGTTCTTCACCGTGGTGTTGAACACCAACCCGTACACGTATCTTGGCAACCGACCACTCGACCTCTCGTCCGCTGCATCTCTTGATCGGGGTCTTGTTGCCGTCACTTTCAAAACACTCTCGGCGACTGCGGTAATCAAGACACTCTTGGGCGCTCTAAAAGGTGGCGGGATTCGTGTTACTGAGAAAAACGCAGACATCCTTGACGTACACACCGACCTCACTCAGCTGCGTATTTCGAGCGCGGAACACTTTCCATTCCAGCTTGACGGCGATTATCTAGGCGAGACCACTGATCTCGAGTTTCAACACGTGCCCGAGGCAATAAGGCTGATTAAGCCTGTTGCAATCGCTGACGTATAGAAAGCGCCACATCGGGCACGTTTGTGCAGATGCCATCGATTCCCCACCGCATGAGCTCTTCAAGTCGCGCTGGGTCATCACAAGTCCAAGTGTTCACTTGCAGCCCGGCGGAGTGAAATGCATCGAGGGCCGGCTTTGACAACAATCCGACGTACGGGTGAATGGCCTCATGCCCAGCAGACTTCAAGCTCGCGGACACTGGTTCCAGATCTTCATCGCGGACCCCGACGGTTAACCAAGCAGTTCGTAACTGCGAATTGAGTTCACGTACCCGGTCAATGGTCTCGCGGCGAAATGACGAGATGAGCCAACGATCGAGTTCGCCGAGTTCTTGCAGAAGTTCAACCGTCTTCTTTGTTCGAATTTCTGTCGGGTCAAAGTCGGGTTCTTCTGGATCGTTTTTAATTTCAACATTCACCCACATTCCTACACACGACTCCAGTGCCTCAGCAAGAGTCGGTATGTGATCGGGGATGTCCAAATGATGGGTCTCGCAGATCACACGACCATCGGCGAGACGCGGGTCATGGTGGACAACCAAAAGGCCATCGCGCGTGTTGCGCACATCAAGTTCAACGGCGTCGGCACCCATCCTCTTGGCCGTTGTAAATGCCATCAATGTGTTTTCCAAAACGGCTGCTGAAGCCCCGCGATGGGCTATGACGTTTGCCACATTCATCCTCTGTAACCCTTAGTTTTCAACCACTTTAGGGTCGCTGAACAAATTGCTCAGAATGACCCCTTGTCAGCACCTTTACACACATCTACCGTTTCAAAGCCGTTCACGGCACATTCACCATCGAAGTTTCATCCGAACCGTTCGGATTTACAGCAATCAGGAGCCCTCAGTGTCAATTCTTGCTTCCAGCCTCGCACTCGGCAATGCGGACTATTCATGGCGCCGCGAATCTCTTTGTGCAGACACCGATCCCGAATTGTTTTTTCCGATCGGCACCACGGGTCAAGCCCTGTTGCAGATCGCAAAAGCTAAAGAAGTTTGCTCGGGTTGCACCGTGAAGAGCCAGTGCCTCGACTTCGCGCTCGAAACCAACCAGGACTCCGGTATCTGGGGCGGCACCTCTGAAGAAGAGCGTCGCAATATTCGGCGCGAACGCGCGGCTCGCCTGAAAGCGCGCCCCGCCGTCTGATTAAAAGCCCCGCAGTTGCGGGGCTTTTTCTTTTACAGCGCCTGCTTAGTCGTTCGTTGTGATCGGTATCCGTAGTTCGACGACCGTGCCCAAGTTTCCTTCAACGGGCTCCAGCCCCATCGACAGTGCGTCATAGGCAAGGCCGGGGCGCATCGTAATGGTGCCCGCGAGTTCGGTGGTCACAAGAGTGCGCACGATGGATAGGCCGAGGCCTTGAGTGGCTTTGAGATCAAAATCTTCTTTCAGCCCGATGCCGTTGTCGAGTACTCGCACACGAAGCTCATCTCCGCTGTTGTCTAGTTGAACCACCACAACACCGTGAGACTTAGTTGCCGCGTTGTCTGGAAATGCGTGGTCAATGGCGTTCTGCAACAGTTCAGTCAACACCACCGACAACGGTGTCGCCACCGTGGCCGGCAGGCGTCCACCCTCACCCTGTACAGACAACCGCACCGGGCGATCAACTGACTGCAAACCCTCTTCTGCGAGTCGCACGAGTGGGCGAACGATCTCAATGAATGGCACATCTTCACCTGGCTCACGCGACAGCGTCTCGTGCACGAGTGCAATGGTGCGAATCCGACGCACGGACTCCGCGACAGCGTCTTTGGCCTCTTCGCTTTGCAAGCGCCGACTCTGCAGACGAAGCAACGATGAAATCGTTTGCAGATTGTTCTTCACACGGTGATGAATTTCCCTGATGGTTGCGTCTTTGGACAACAACAAGCGATCACGACGACGGAGTTCAGTGACGTCACGTAGCAACATCACCGCACCAGTAGCGCGTGCTTCTTGTGGTGATCCACTAATTATGGGAATGCAACGAGTGAGCAAGGTGATGTCCGAATTGTGGTCGAACTCTTCTACTACTGGCTCGAGACGTTCGAAAGCCTGCCGTACAGAACTGTCAACAACGCCCAACTCGGTCAACGTAAGGCCGACCACATTGGCATTGATACCTACCCTGTGAAGGGCCGATGTTGCATTCGGTGACGCGTAACGCACGACACCGCCGCCATCGAGCACCAAAACACCGTCACCTACTCGTGGTGCAACGCTTGAATCCGCGGCACGGGCACGGAAAGGGAATCGACCCGCGGCGATCATCTCCGTGAAGCGTTCGAAGATCTCAAGGTAAGTGGTTTCAAGCTCACCGAGCTGACGTCCGATTCGTGGTGACCATTCACGTGTGAGTGTGGCGATTACCTGGCCATTGCTGCGCACCGGAATGGCAACCATCTTGCACATGCCTTCGATGCCTTCGACACGAATCTCACCTTCGGTGACTCGTTCGTTTTCGTAAGCGGCGATAACTGACTCGCGCTCTCCGATATTGGTCCACTCACCCACCCAGTCGGTTTTGTAAAGCGTCTGCCCCGTTGCGGCGCGCACATGCCCAACAACTAGCCAGCGTCCATCACCGGCTGGAACATAAAGGAGAAGGTCCGCGAAACAGAAGTCGGCGAGCATTCCCCATTCAGAAACCAAACCTTGCAGGTGAGCGACGTCTTCTTTGGACAGCGCCGTGTGTTGCCGTGTGAGCTCGGCAAGGGTTGCCATCTTGGGTCAGTCGCCGAAGCCGATTTTCCTGTCGCTGTCGGCGCTGCCGATTTCGACATAAGCGACCTTTGCCGATGCGACACCGACTTCGCGTCCCTTTTTGTCAATCAACCACAGAGTGTCTGTTGCGCCAGAGAGTGCGGCTTCAACCGATGCTTTGATCTTGGCGCGCTCTTTGTCGCCACCGTCAACTTCGACGACTATTTCGCGCAACGCTTGGGTTACACCGATCCGGATTTCCACTCAGATTCCTCTCCACGCATCGGGTGAATCCCGATGCCTCAGTTTGTCAGACGAGTTTCAGGTCCGCACGGACAATACGGCGCGGTTTGACTTCTTCGGCGATTTTTCGGGCAATTGCATGGAAAGACTTGGCCACTTCAGAGTCTGGATCAACTGCTGTTATTGGGCGACCCGTATCTCCACCTTCGCGCAGTGGCATCACAAGTGGAATTTGTCCAAGTAATGGAACATTGAGTTCATCGGCCAACTGCTGGCCACCATCTGAGCCAAAAATTTCATAACGCTTGCCATCGTCACCGGTAAACCAACTCATGTTCTCGATGACACCGCGAACAGGAAGGTTCACTTTCTCAGCCATCGCCGCCGAGAGTTTTGCCACCTTCTGCGCGGCCGGCTGCGGAGTGGTCACCACGTAAACCTCAGCGCGCGGCAAATACTGCGCCAAGCTGAGCGCAATGTCACCAGTGCCAGGGGGCATGTCCACGAGCAGGAAGTCGGGTTCGTCCCAGAACACATCGGTGAGGAATTGTTCGAGTGCCTTGTGCAGCATTGGTCCACGCCAGATAACTGCTTGCCCTTCATCGATGAAGTAGCCAATTGAAATACAACGCACGCCCCACGCTTCAGGTGGAACCAGCATCTGGTCAATCACGATTGGGTCACGATCGGTACCCAACATGCGCGGAATTGAATAGCCGTAGATGTCGGCGTCAACGAGCCCAACCTTGAAGCCCTGCGCAGCTAATGCAACTGCGATGTTGGTTGTAACGCTGCTTTTGCCGACTCCACCTTTGCCTGATGAGATGAGGAGTGGTCGCGTCTTTGAACCCTCTCTGGAAAATGGTACGACGCGTCCTTCGGCGTGGCCGTGCGCGTGTTGCTGATCCGCTCCGGCCCCGGCGTCACCGTGCACAAGACGACGCACTGCTTCGCGTTCTTGATCGTTCATTACCGAGAATTCGAGAGTTACCGAATCAATGCCCTTTAGCGCGGTTACTGCATTGGTCACACGCGATTGGATTTCATTACGCAACGGGCAACCAGCAACGGTCAGAGCAATGTTGATTGCCGCCACACCTTTGCGGATCTCGACTTCGCGCACCATCCCGAGATCAACGATCGAGCGATGCAATTCAGGGTCTTCAACCGGCCGTAGGGCGTCAATTACATCATTCTTTGAAACTCCGAACATTGCTGCGCACGCCTTCCGATTTACTCCCAGGACTGCTCCGAGGAATTTGCACTATGACCGTAGGTATAATACCTGCATGACGGAAAAAACCGCCTCTGCGCAGGTATCTGCCGATGACCCGGGTGCATTTAGTGCCACTGTTACGGCCATCACCTCCGCGTTCGGTGACCCCACACGGCGGTCGGTTTACTTGTTCGTGCGTGAAGCCAGCACTGGAGTAACCGCCGCACAAGTTGCCACCAAATTTGGACTCCATCCAAACGTTGCGCGCCACCACCTCGACAAACTCGCCGCCGGTGGATATGTCGAAGCCGCTGTGGAGCGCGGTGGCACAGGAGCTGGACGCCCATCTAAGCACTACCGTCCCGTTGCTGAACACGAACCATTTGATTTCCCTGTTCGCTCCGACGATCTAGTTCTCACATTGTTAGGCAAAACTCTAAAAATGCTCCCACCAGAGCAAGCAGCACACGTTGCCGAAGAAGTTGGCCAGGAGTACGGCCGAGCGATGGCAGCTGGATTGACTGGTGAAGATTTCCTTGCTGGCCAGCGTTCTTTACGATCAGCGATTCAAGCTGTTGCAGATGCACTCACTGCACATGGATTTGCAGCTCATGCAGATCAACGCAACAACAAACTCCAGATCGTCAGCAATCACTGCCCATTTGGAGATGTTGCAATCGAAAACCCGGTGATCTGCGCTGTTGATCGTGGAATGGTCAAGGGAATGCTTTCTGCGCTCTACGGCGACACCCCTGTTGAGATCTCGTCGTCGCTTCCACAGGGTGACACCTTCT
>JBIIRE010000129.1:0-4488 GCA_044341655.1 Ilumatobacteraceae bacterium
CGCGCAATTGTCCCAGCATCTGCACCAGCAAAAACCGAAGGTCTATCGGTGATGCGTGTAGGAACGTTGAGTGAAGCACTTGCGCACGCTGGGTTGAACTAAATCTTATTGCCACGTTTAACCCTCAAACGGTCAGCCAGGTCGGCACCTTCTCGAATGACACGACCCGGCTGACCCGTTGAGGAAGTAACAGTTAACCGTTCCGCCTCGGTTATGTACTTCCCAACCCATGCAGTTCCGCCGACAGGTTGTTATTTGACTGCATGCGAAGTCAAGCACACGTGAAATTCGAATACAACCCCTTTTCGAGAACTTTCGTAACATCACCGATTGAATTACATCGGTGGTACTTTCAATTTCCGCATTATTCAAGGAAAGGACGGTAATGTCCTGACATGACACAGTCACAAAATTTTGATCGCGCAATATTCAGCTCGTTTGAGGAATCAACGAAATCGGACTGGGACAACATAATGCTGCAATTACAGGTCACTCAGTCACATGTCGCCGACCGGGTTCTGGAACAGCTTGAATATCTGAGGCACGACTTTGGTGGATTTCCAGTCAATCGACTGGAACATTGTCTTCAAACTGCGACCCGCGCCGAAGCCGATGGTCGTAACGAGGAATACGTGTTATGCGCTCTTCTTCACGATATCGGCGACAATCTTGCGCCGTATAATCACCCGCAAATTGCATCAGCAATTCTCAAGCCTTTTGTATCGGAGGCAAACCATTGGATGGTTGAGCACCACGGCATCTTCCAGGGCTACTACTTCTGGCATCACATTGGCCTGGATCAATTCGCCCGTGAAAAGTTTCGTGACTCTCCGTATTTTGAGTACACCGAAGAGTTTTGTGCCAAATATGACCAAATTGCATTTGATGCCGACTATACAAGCGCACCACTCAGTCACTTTGAGCCATTAATTCGTGCGAAGTTTTCGCCAAAGAGTTAATTATTTTAAAACTCTGACCAGTGGCGGAAGGCGTGGGATTTGAACCCACGGAGACAGCAAGTGCCTCAACGGTTTTCGAGACCGTCCCATTCGTCCGCTCTGGCAGCCTTCCGTTGACAAGGCTAGCCAAGACAAGCGCTGAACCGAAAAGGCTTATTGATTAGCGGTGTTTGGTGAAGAAATCAGTTAGCAACTGCGCGCATTCAGTTGCAAGCACGCCGTGCGTAACAGTGAAGTTGTGATTCAAGCGAGGATCTTCGCTCACGTTATAGAGGGAGCCAGTTGCTCCCCCTTTGGGATCAGATGCGCCGAACGCAAGGTGGCCAATTCGTGAGTTCACCAGTGCGCCGGCGCACATAACACATGGTTCAAGTGTGACCACCAGAGTGCAATCGTCTAGTCGCCATCGGCCGAGATGCTCAGCCGCATCGCGCAGTGCAAGCACTTCAGCATGTGCGGTTGGGTCTTTGTAGTTCTCGCGCTCATTGTGTCGAGCGGCGATTATTTTGCCCTCGTGAAGTACAACTGCGCCGATTGGCACATCTTCGTGATTCAGCGCATCACGTGCTTGCTCTAGGGCGGCACGCATGGCGTCCACGAATTCAGCGGGCTCTTTACGAGCGGGATTAGATCCCATGGCGGAGGAGGTGGGATTCGAACCCACGGAAGCTTTCACTTCACACGCTTTCCAAGCGTGCCGATTCGGCCGCTCTCGCACTCCTCCAGCAACCGCAAGCGGATGCGAAGTGGGAAAACTTTAGCCCAGGCAGTAACTTTGAGTCTCTTCGGCATTTGCCGGACGCCGCGTCGTTTGAGGTGGTGGTTGGGACCTGTGCAACGGGTGCCCGTGAACCAGGTCAGGGTCGGAAGACAGCAGCCTTCAGCGGAAACACTCGTGTGCCGCAGTAATCCTGGCCATCACCTCAAACGGCGTGCAGCGATCTGATCAACACGGTCAATCAGGCGACTCGCACCGATCTCATCAAACGCTTTCTCGAAACCTTTGCGCGGGCCTTGCCACTCCCAGTCATCAACTTCTCCCACCTTTACGCTGTCAACTGTTGTTGCGATCTTTTTGAAGAGATTGGCAAGGTCGCGTTGCTCCCGCAATGTGTTCGCAAGTTTTTCAGCACCTCGCACCGTCACATCCCATTCGGAGTGATCGTCGGGAATGTCTTCAATGTGTTTGAACTTCGCTAGCACTGTGGAAGCGCTCTTGGCTCCCCAACCGCTCAATCCAGGAAAGCCATCGGCGGTGTCACCGACAAGACCTAGCCAGTCAGCGATTGACTCCGGCCCAACACCAAACTTTGCGCGCACAGCGTCTTCATCAATGATCGTGTCGTTGCGACGGTCGACTTGCACTATGCGCTTACCTTGCACGCATTGACCAAGGTCCTTATCGGGTGTGAGCATCAGCACTTGGCGCACCGAGCGATTTTCCCCTGCAACCCGAGCACCACTGGCTAATGCATCATCGGCTTCGTACTTCACCATTGGCCATACGGTGACTCCGAGTTGTTTCAACACGTTCTCGATGACTGAGATCTGCGAAAGGATTTCGTCTTCCATGCCATCGCTGGTCTTGTAGCCGTCCCAGAGATCGTTGCGGAAGCTTTCGATTACGTGATCAGTTGCCACCGCAATATGGGTGGCGCCGGATTCAAGCAGCGCGATTGTGGAACTTAAAACCCCTACTGAAGCGGCAGTCTCACTGGCAGAACTGTGGCGTGCCGCCGACCCAAAGTGCTGGCGGTAGAGCTCATAGGTTCCGTCTACGAGGTGGACGATCATTGTTGCCTTTCGGTTAAGGGTTGGTAAGTGAGGTGGTCAGGGATACATTGTTGCACCCAGTCGTTAGATTGCGAATTGCTTCCTCTTGAATCTCGAGTTTGTACGGGGAGGCCGGTGATGAAGATTTCTGACGCTGTTGCGCGAGTGCGTTCCGTTTTGGACCTTGTCTGTTCGTCACCTACCCACGAGCTAGAAGCAGCAGAACTTCGAACCCGCATTTCTGACCTAGCGGGTGCTCGGGCTGCGATTGAGGCAATGGAGCTGGAAGCTGCGGAACGACTCCGATCACTTGGTGCTGGTCAGGCGGAAATTGCTGATGAATTTGTATCGAGTGGTGGACGAAGTGCGCGCGAGGCCGGACGCATTGAAACTCGAGCTGGATTATGCGCAGAACTACCCGCCCTACACAATGCTCTCGCGGTGGGCGCAATCTCCGGTGGTCATATTGATGCCGTGGCACGAGGGCTACGTAATGTCGGTGCGGAATCTAAGGATTCATTCATTGAAAGAGTGGATGATTTAGTTGCGGAGGCTTCGGTCTTATCGGTCGATGATTTTTCCTCGCATGTCCGTGGTGTGGTCAAACTTCTCCAACACGACGCTGGCTTATCCCAACTTGATCGTCAACGACGCGCAACGGAACTTCGCACATGGACCGACGACGACGGAATGATTCTGCTACGCGGGCGTTTTGATCCTGAGCGGGGTATTGCACTACTTGGCCGTCTCAATAGGCAAATAGAAGCGATGTTCCATGCTGGTATTGACGTCAGCCCAGCACCGGGCATCCAACGCAATGACCACCTGCGTGCTCTTGCCTTACTCGACTTAGTCTGTGGCAATGGCAGCGGGTCAGCCGCCAACGGACACCCTCAAGATGGATTCACCACATCACGTGCTGAAATCCTTGTGGTTATCGATTGGGATACGTTGCGGAATGGCGTTAGCGCCACATCAACCGTACGCGGTGGCTACGGTCTCGAGCTTCCAGTTGAAACTGTGCGTCGCATGGCATGTGATGCGCGGATTATTCCGGTCGTTATGAATGGTGCTGGAGAAGTACTCGATGTTGGTAGGGCTAAACGTTTAGCAAGTCCTGCGCAACGAAAAGCTCTGTACGCAATGCATTCAACATGTGCGATTACTGAATGTCAGGTCAAGATCGAGCATTGTGTACCGCACCATATTGATTATTGGGAATCAGGTGGGTCCACAGACCTAAGCAATCTTGTGCCTCTTTGCTCGCGACATCATCACGCTGCCCATGAAGGTGGGTGGAAACTAAAACTCGAGGTGGGTCACAAGCTCACCGTTGAAAAGCCAGCGGCAATTCAACGGTGTTGAGCTGTGCCGAGTCAGTTACTTGGGCGACGCGCACCTTTTGATGCGGGAGCGCCTGCAGAACGACCACCTGGCTTATAGCCACTCTTTCCACCTGGCCGACCACCAGTGCTACGTGATGGACCGCCACGCTTAGCTCCCGATGACCTTGCCGGTCCGGCAGCACGACCATACCTGTCGACCTTTGTCGGACGGCCCGTTGCTGTGCGTCCACGAGGTGGGCGATCATCGCGACTGTCTTCACGGCGTGGGCGACGGTCATCATCGCGACGCGGACGCGCTGCACGATCTGAATCCTCAAAACGACGCGGGCCACGATCATCCTCAAAACGACGTGAACGCGGTGCACGATCATCATCACGACGAGGACGAGCCGGGCGATCATCATCACGAC
>JBIIRE010000036.1:0-14028 GCA_044341655.1 Ilumatobacteraceae bacterium
GTATTGCCGCTTCCGCCACGTCGGCACGCAAGGTGTTCACAAAATCATTCAAAACCACATCACGTTGCACATCACCACCGCGCGGGTTAACACCTACTGTGCCGTTTGCGAGGTCATCATCGCCGACCACCAACACATACGGAACTTTCTCCACCTTTGCATTACGGATACGTTTGCCGAGCTGGTCATCAGCAATCACTGCTTCTGCCCTGAATCCAAGAGCACTTAAGTGTTGAACTATCGACGCTGCGTATTCCTCATGTGCTTGAGCAACTGCGAGCACCTTTACCTGTACGGGGGCAAGCCACGCTGGAAAGGCGCCTGCAAAGTGCTCAACGAGCACTCCAAAAAACCTTTCCACCGAGCCAAACAAAGCACGGTGCACCATGATTGGTCGATGGCGCGCGTTGTCTGAGCCGACGTATTCGAGCTCGAAGCGGTCAGGAAGGTTGAAGTCGCACTGGATGGTGCTCAATTGCCATTTACGACCGATCGCATCACGAACGTCAATGTCAATTTTGGGTCCATAAAACGCAGCGTCGCCTTCCTTGATCTTGTATTCAAGGCCATAGGTGTCCAAGGCGCCACGCAACGCTTCGGTAGCTTTTTCCCAAATTGAGTCCGAACCCACATATTTGTTGGGGTCCTTGGTGCTCAAGTTTGCAGTGAACTCGTTAAAGCCAAATGCGCGTAGAACACTCATAATGAAGTCCAACAACGAGATGATTTCAGCTTGCAATTGGTCTTCAGTGCAATAGATGTGGCTGTCATCTTGTGTGAAACCACGAATTCGCATCAGGCCATGAAGGGTGCCGGCTCGCTCGTAGCGGTAAACGGTTCCGAGTTCAAATAGGCGCAACGGGAGTTCGCGATAACTGCGCTGCCTGCTACGAAAGATCAGACAATGCATTGGGCAATTCATCGGCTTCGGGTAATAGACACCGTTGTCCATTTCCATCGGCGGATACATACCGTCTTTGTAAAAGTCAAGATGGCCCGAAGTGGCAAACAGATTGGCGTTCGCTAAGTGCGGCGTATAGACAAACTGATATTCGCGCTCGTGGCGCGCACGCGAGTAGTCCTCCATCAACTTGCGAACAATTGCGCCCTTTGGATGCCACACAGCGAGCCCACCACCGAGTTCGCTCGGAAACGAGAGCAGATCGAGTTCGGTTGCGAGTCTGCGGTGGTCGCGTTTTTCCGCTTCAGCGAGACGTGTTAGGTGCTCTTCGAGAGCAGCCTTCGATTCCCATGCTGTGCCATAGATGCGCTGCAACATCGGGCCCTTTTCGCTTCCCCGCCAGTACGCTCCGGCAACTTTTTGCAGTGCAAAGTGGCCGAGTCGGCCAGTTGATGGAACATGAGGTCCGCGGCACAGGTCAACAAATGTGTCGGTGTTTCGATACACACTGATCGACTCGCCGCTACCTACTTCATCAGCATCTGCCCCGTCGGCTCCCCCGCTGGTTACACGTTCGATGATCTCGCACTTGTAAGGCTGATCGGCGAATAGTTGCAACGCATCGGTCACGGATACTTCAGAGCGAACAAACGGTTGGTCGGCTTTGATGATCTCGCGCATCTTGTTGCTGATTAGATCAAGGTCTTCTTCCGAGAAAGTCTTGCCACCGGGAAGATCAAAGTCGTAATAGAAGCCATCTTCAATAGCTGGACCAATTGTGAATTTAGAACCCGGAAAGAGTTGAACCACTGCCTGTGCCAGCACATGCGCGGTCGAGTGCCGCAACAAATGGCGTCCTTCATCCGTGGCTGCAGTAATGATCGCCACTTGTGCGCCATCTGGCAGTGGAGCGGTTAGGTCTGACTCTGCCCCATTGACAACAGCACCAACGGCGGCCTTTGCGAGCCCCGAGCCAATTGATTTGGCCAGATCAATTGCGGTGGCTCCCGATTCAAGATCCCTCTTGGAACCGTCTGGAAGCGAAACCGATATCTGCGACATAACGATTGCAATTCTACGCAGCGGACCCGAAGATGAGCCCCCTATTCAGTCTGCGACTACAGGTTCACGCCCAGAAGGGCAGCTGCGCGACGCGTCGCGAACCCTGCGGCCGCGGCTTGGTCGATGATGCTCACAACAGCTGGTGTATCCAGATCTTCATCCAAGGCGTTGCGCACATCCTGCAGAACTGACTCGGAATCTCGCGAGTCTGCAGATGCGGTCCACGCCGCCAAGCGCGCAGTGGCGGCAGGCATCAGCGTGTCATTCCACTCCCACTCGTGGCGGTAGTGATTCGCACTGATCATGAGACGAATTGCTCGCGGATCATGCTCGCGCCTGAGGCGATCGATAAATACAAGATTGCCGAGACTCTTTGACATCTTGTGGCCATTCATGAACACCATCGCAACATGCATCCAATGACGCACAAATGGCTCACCCGTTGCAGCCTCTGATTGTGCTCGCTCACATTCATGATGTGGAAAAATCAAGTCGGTCCCGCCGCCGTGCAGGTCGATGGTCGTGCCAAGCTCACGCAACGCCAGCGCCGAGCATTCAATGTGCCAGCCCGGTCGACCCGAGCCCCACAATGAATCCCAGCTCGGCTCATCAGCAGCAGACGGATGCCAAAGCACGAAATCAAGTGGATTCCGCTTGTACGGGTCATCCACGTTTCCGCCCCGCTCTTTTGCAAACGCGATCATCTCCACACGCGAATAATGAGACACGGAACCAAACGATGGCGATTTAGACACATCAAAGTAGACCGAGCCGCCCGCTTCGTATGCATAACCGCGATCAAGAACCATTCCAATGAATCCACGAATATCTGAAATGGCAGATGAAGCACGTGGTGCACTAAACACGGGCAGCACGTTGAGTGCTTTCATATCGGCCTCGAAGCGCGCCTCTTCACCAGCTGCGAGGTCAAGATAATGAACTCCAAGTTCGCGCGCCTTAGCAAATAGTGGATCATCGACATCGGTGACGTTTCGAACGCACTTGACTTCATGACCCATGTCGATCAAGCGTCGTTGCAGAACGTCATACGCGACAAAAGTCGCAGCATGTCCCAGATGCGTGGCATCGTATGGCGTGATCCCGCATGTGTACATCAACACAGTTGGATTCGGTTCAAATGACACCACCGCAGACTTCGCGGTGTCGTAAAGATGCATCACCATCGTTGTGAAACGCTACTTGCGATCGCGGGGATCACCCTTGATGCCATTCAATTTGGGTGCAACTCGGGTCTTATAGCGAACATTCAACTGCAAAAGCACGGCGGTGAAAGCTTCGATTGCCGTTGCATTTGAGAGTTCGCCCGAATCAAGTGGGCGACAGCCAGGAATTTTGTTGACCATTTCAATCACAACTTCTGTTGCGGATGGAAAGTCACTGCAGATCAGCACGTCACTGTCAATTGGTTCCCCAAGGTGCCCCAGTTCTTTCGCAGGCAAGTGATGGAAAGCAGCCACCAAGCGGCAATTTGGCACTGCTGCCTGAACGTGAGCGGCGACACTGCCACGCGGCGGAACCAGTGGCTGGAATTCTTTGCCAACACGTACGAGCGCGTTGGCCATCGAAATCACGACCTTACCGTCAAGTTCTTTGGCGAATTCCTGAGCGGTAGTTGCCGCACCATCCCATGGGGTTGCAATCACAACGATTTCGCACTTAGCCGCAGCTAGGTTGTCCCCACCTGCGAGGTGATCGGCAATCTCTGGATACTCGGCAACGAGACCACGGACGACTTCATCAGCGCGTTCAGTGGAACGCGAGCCGAGCACCACCGAATATCCAACCGAGGCCAAACGAGCACCAAGTGCGCTTCCAGCAGGGCCCGTACCTCCAAAGATTCCAACTTGCATCCGATCAAGCCTTACACAAGAGAGCCCTGTGTACCGCCCCCACTCCCACTACCTTCGTAGGCATGGGATTGTTGTCTGGCAAAAACATTGTCGTAACCGGTGTGCTTACCGATGCCTCTCTGGCGTTCGGCTTTGCTCAGCTGGCTCAACGCGAAGGAGCCAACATTGTTTTGACAGGTGCTGGACGAGCCAAGGCACTTACGGATCGCACCACTAAGCGCCTTGATACCCCAGTGCCTGTATTTGAATTCGATGTCACTGTTCCCGAGCACGTTGAGTCGGTACGCAATGATGTTGAATCAGCATTAGGTCGCGTTGATGGCGTGCTGCATGCAATTGGCTTTGCCCCCGAGGTATGTCTCGGTGATGACTTCATGGCGGCCACATGGAAAGACGTCGCCGTTGCGATGGAAATCTCGGCGTACTCCTTAAAGACCATGGCGGATGCTTTCCTGCCACTAATGACCCAAGGGGGCAGCATCGTTGGTCTTGATTTTGACAACACGGTTGCTTGGCCTGCGTACAACTGGATGGGGGTTGCCAAAGCGGCTCTTGAAGGTGCGAACCGCTACCTAGCCAAGGAACTCGGCCCACGTGGCATACGTTGCAACCTCGTGGCAGCAGGACCCATTAAAACGATGGCCGCAAAATCGATTCCCGGGTTTGCCAAGTTTGAAGACATCTGGGATGAGCGCGCGCCCCTTGGTTGGGACGTCAAAAACTCTGAGCCCGTTGCCAAGGCATGTGTGGCCCTGATGTCCGATCTCTTTCCTGCAACAACGGGAGAGATCATCCACGTTGACGGCGGGTTCCATGCCGTCGGCGCCTGATCAGTAATTCCCTACCAGCGATTGCGGTGAATAATCTGCGCTGGGGAACGGCGCTTACGACTCGCACTAACGCCAGGTTGCTGCGTGCCCTGTGTGGAATACCCAACAGCAACAGCACCCAACAATTCAAGATGTGAAGGAATACCAAGCTCGGTCACAAGCACATCGCGGTTATTGAAAACGGCAAATAAAAGTGCGCCCAATCCAGAGTTCTCAAGTGCGAGCAGAAAAGTTCCAAGCGCCATTGATGCATCGATGGTCCAATACGGGGTCGGCCACGCCTCTACCCCAGCACCGAGACCGGTATGCGACTTGTCTGGCTCTGAGTAGCGCTCTACGTATGCCTGCGGGTCCGCAAACCAAAGAGTTACCAATGGTGCATCAAACAGTCCGGGCCATTTGAAACTTGCACGCTTGTCTTCGGGAAAGACAATGGACCAGAAACGAAAGAGTGATTCACCTTCGAGTGCAATTACATGCCAACCCTGAGTCTTACCCGCACTTGGAGCCCGCGTTGCGAGATCAACTGCTAGATCGATTGTTTCTGAGTGAACTGACTCGGAGGAAAAGCTGCGAGTCATTCGCCTCGAGCGCACGACTTCTACGAAGTCCATCAGCTTTGCCGGATCAGGAAGGGCGGCCGAGCTTGATCAGACTCTCGGCCATCGTCCAACCGTGGACGATAAGCGCGCCACCTTTGCTCGCGTTCACGCCGGTGAACTGTGAAGCGACTTCAGGTTTGATCTTTTCAGGCTTGAGGGTTTCAAAATCAAGAAAGCCACTCTGCCCATTGGTCTTTACGACAAACGAATCTTGGTCATAATTCGATTCAACGCCAAACTTCTTAGCGAGTCGACGCCCCCAGGCGCGCTCTTCACCGACTGCCTTGTGCCCATTGCGGGGAATGATTGAAGTCAGCTTTACGAATGATTCCATCGCATCTGCACGGATCATTCGTGTTGCAACTACAACATCTTCATCAGGGAATGCCATCAATGCGCGGTGATAGGCCTCGCTCATCAACCCTTTGAGAACGGAGTCACGTTTCGAAGTGCGCTTGATGCTCATCATTCCGATGAGGACACACGGAGTGCCACCGAGTCGTTCCAAAGTCGAGAACGTGTAACCGTGCAATTTGCCGTTGTCACGCGCTGTGGTGCTTAGCACCCAATCTTCTTTGGCTTTTGAGAGCAGACCGATATCAAATGCGCCACCCATGGACGCCATTTCGTCCAGGTCACTGTCGGTCAGTGCCGAACAGTCATTGGTGACAACGTCAAGAGCCATGGACTATCTATTTTGCCACTTTTGCCCTCAATCCCCTAAACGGGAAAGGCTTGATTATTCGGCGTTTGCAGTGATGATTTCGTGCCCAAAGGCCACACGCAAAGCCCCAACCACGGTTTCCACATTGACGCAGTACTGGTCTGGGAGTCGAAATACATTGCCATTGCCGATATCCACCACGACCTGAGAATCACCCGGATGCTCGCCGAGAATGGCCCGTAAGCGTCCCGCAAGCGATGGGTCCACCGACATTGCAGGAAGAGTGAGATTCAGGGTCGGTGCTCCTGAGGAGAGATTGGTCAGCACAGTGATCTCTTGCGCCAACAAACCAACACGCCCTTCATCTCGTTTATCAAGACGCGCTCTTACGAGAACAATTGCATCATCGGCGAGTTTGTGACCGTGTTCGGCGAGTGTGCGCGGAAACAAAGTGACCTCTGCGGCGGACTGCAGATCTTCGAGCACGAACACACCCATCTGATCTCCACGCTTTGTGAACTTGCGGGCAAATCCAGTCACGATTCCGCCAACGGTGATGATGTCACCATCGTTGCGCTCAACGGCGTCAGCGATCGACATCTCTACACGCCGACGCAATGCTGATTCAATGCCACTCAATGGATGATCCGAGATATAAAGACCCAGCATCTCTTTTTCTACCCGCAAGCGTTCTGACTTATCGAATTCCATTTCGGGGATCGCAATTTCCACATCCGGACCTGGCGCATCGGAATCAACTGAATCAAACAGGCTCATGATGCCTTGGTCGCGCTCGCGGCGTTTGGTTATTGCGGCATCAACAATTGACTCAAACACCATCAACAACCCACACCGTGGGTGACCGAGAGAATCGAATGCTCCGGCCTTAATCAGAGATTCAAGAGCGCGACGATTCAGCACTTGTTCTGGAACGCGGAACGCAAAATCATAAAACGATGCAAAGGGTCCGTTTGCGTTGCGTTCCTCGATGAGCTGCTTGACCAGAACCTCGCCCACGTTGCGGATTGCACTAAGCCCGAACGTGATCTGACGCGAACCATCATCTCCTGCCGTGGTGGCGAAGTTGAGCTGCGACTTATTCACATCCGGAGTGAGAACTTTCACGCCGTTTGCACGACAGTCCGCCAGATATAGACCCGCTTTGTCGAGTGAACTCTTGACGGAAGTTAAGAGACATGCGAGATACTCGACTGGGTAGTTGGCCTTCAGGTAAGCGGTTTGATAGGTGATGAGCCCATAGCCAAAGCTGTGTGACTTGTTAAACGCGTAATCGGCGAATTTTTCAATTGTGTCGAATAATTCTTTGCCCAACTTGCCGCCATACCCAACGCGCTCACACCCGGATTCAAATGCAGCACGCTCTTTCTTCATGGCGGCGCGATCTTTCTTGCCGCATGCCTTGCGGAGGTTGTCTGCTTCAGCGAGTGAATAGCCAGCGAATTTCTGTGCCACACGCATCATTGACTCTTGGTAAATCATGAGCCCGTAGGTATCGCCAAGCACATCGGCAGCGTCGGGATGGAAGAACTCGACTGGCGCACGATTGTTCTTACGGTTTGCATAGCCATAGTGCATGTTTTCGCTCATCGGGCCCGGGCGATACAGCGCAATCACAGCCGAGACATCCTCAAACGAGTTCGGCTCAAGCGACCGCAACAACGCACGCATTGGCGGGGACTCCAACTGAAAAACTCCGATTGTGTCGCCCCGCGATAGCAAATCAAAAGTCCGCTGATTATCCAGGGGCACCGTGTCGATATCGAAATTCGGATCCCTCTCGGCACGGATGAGTTCGACTGCATCTGTGATCACGTCGAGGTTACGAAGACCGAGAAAGTCCATCTTCAACAGACCGAGGCTTTCGACACCGTGCATTTCAAATTGTGTGACGATTGGTGCATCCTCAGGATTTTGACCCGTTTCAGCTTTGCGTTGAATCGGCATGTAGTCGGTGACGGGCAGGTCAGTAATCACCACCGCCGCGGCATGAATACCCACCGACCGCTTCAAGCCTTCAATGCCACGCGCCGTATCGACAATCACCTTCACATCAGGCTCACTGTTGTACAGGTCACGTAGATCTTTGGCGGCCTGATACCCAGACCGGTATTTCTCATCTTCTTCGAAGCAATATTTGAGTGGCGTGTCCCGACCCATAACCAACGGCGGCATTGCCTTTGCGATTTTGTCGCCAAGACCATATGGAAAACCAAGAACTCGTGCCGCATCGCGAACAGCGTTACGGGCTTTGATGGTGCCAAAGGTGATGATCTGCGCCACATGATCGCGGCCGTAACGCTCGGCTGCGTAGCGAATCATCTCATCGCGATAACGCGAGTCAAAGTCCATATCGATGTCAGGCATCGATTTGCGGCTCGGGTTCAAGAAACGCTCAAACAGAAGGTCATATTTAACGGGGTCGAGTTCAGTAATCCGCAAGCAATACGCCACTGCACAGCCTGCAGCCGAACCACGCCCTGGACCGACACGAATCCCGGAGTCCTTGGCGTATTTGATTAGGTCCCAAACAATGAGGAAGTACGAAGCAAAGCCCATGTCGGAGATGACCTTGAGTTCATAAGCAAGGCGTTCCTTGACTGCTTTTGGAACTTTCTCGCCCCAGCGCATTTTCGCCCCGAGGTCAGTCAGATGAGTGAGGTATTCGATATCGGTAGCAAACTCAGCTGGCAACGGAAACTTGGGCAACTTCGGCTCACCAAAAACAATCTCTACGTTTGAGCGCTCAGCAATCCACAGCGAACTATCACACGCCTCGGGAATCTCGCGAAACAAGTGACGCATTTCGTGTGCAGCCTTGAGATAGTGCTCGGTGCCGGTGAACTTGAATCGGTTTGGATCCGACCTCAATGCTCCGGTCTGCACGCACAGCAGAGCGTCGTGCGCGTCAGCATCGTGTTTATGTGTGTAGTGCGAGTCATTCGTGGCCAACAGTGGCGCACCAATTTTGCGTGCGAGTTCTATCAACTGTGGATTGGTGCGCTGCTGGTCTGGAATCCCGTGATCTTGGATCTCAACGAACAAGTTGTCCTTGCCAAAAATTTCCTGGAGCCTTCCAGCCTTATCTAGAGCACCCTTTTCATCGCCCTTCAGAAGCGCCTGCAGGACATGCCCGCCGAGGCAGCCCGTGGTGGCAATGAGGCCCTCTGAGTGCTGTTGGAGCAGCTCCCAGTCCATTCGCGGCTGGTAGTAGTACCCCTCCAGAAAGGCACGGCTCGAGAGCTGAATCAGGTTGCGGTAGCCAGCGTTGTTCTCTGCCAAAAGCGTGAGGTGGTAGTACAACTTTCCACCGCCCTCGGTATCACCGCCAGCATCATCAAGTTTCCCCCGCCGAGCAGGACGCTCACTGCGGTGTTCGTGGGCCATGTAGCCCTCGGTGCCGATAATGGGTTTGATGCCCTGTTCCAAACATTCTCGATAGAAATCGAGCACGCCGTACATGTTCCCGTGGTCAGTAATGCCGATAGCGGGTTGACCGTCCTTCACGGCCTCGGCAATCACTTCGCTCAGGCGCGAAGCGCCGTCGAGCATCGAGTATTCCGTATGAACGTGAAGGTGGGTGAACGAGTCGCCCACGAGAATGCCTTTCAGTCGAAACTAGGAATCCGAAAATACCAGCACCATGTGACACTCATGTGCGTTTCACGAAATCATTTTCCAGACCCCGAGTGCTCAGATGTAGGTGCCTGGACGCTCGCCCATACGGGGGTCTGGCCCACCCATCCCCTGAGGGATCTGACGCATCTGCTGGAGCTGTTGCTGTGCGGCGAGTTGCTGCGCAAAAAGTGTGGCTTGAATGCCGTGAAAGAGCCCCTCTAACCAGCCGACTAACTGCGCTTTCGCGATTCTCAACTCGGAGTCAGACGGAATTTCACCTTCCTTAAAAGGCAGAGTCAACATCTGGAGTTCTTCTTGGAGATCCGGCGATATCGCATCGGCGAGTTCGACAATTGAGCGCTCATAAATTTCTGCGAGTCGTTCACGCGAGGCATCGTCCAGCGTGGTGTTGCGAACTTCTTCCAACAACTGACGAATCATCGAGCCAATCCGCATCACCTTGGCGGGTTCGGTGACTTGTTCTTCATCAACCGCTCCACCCTCTGGAGCAATGAGTTCGCCGCGTCGAACGTTCTCGGCTGCGTTGGATGGCTCGATTGGATCCTGATTGCTCAATGCGGCTCCTTGAAAATGTGACTCATGCGGTAGCGCTAAGTAACGGTACAAGCATCTCGTCAGGGGTCAACGAACCGTGGCGACAAATGAGTCTGAATGGACCATTTTCCTCTGGATCGTCAAAAGTCACGTTGGTCCTGGCCACCAGCGCAACATCACCGAGCCGTACCTGGTGAATGGAGGGCATGTTCTTACCCATCCAACCCTCGTCCACCACTTGCTCCCTCGAAACCACCCATGCGCGGTCGCCGTAGCGCTGCACAGCGGCCAGAAGTGCGTCGGCGGTGCCTTGCTTGGCGTGTAGCCAACGAAATCTCCCCTCGCCAGACTGTGCGCGAACAAGATTCAAGACGTCGTCGTCAAGGCTGACTACCGCTTCACCAACTGTCACTTGTCCGTGATCTGCGGTGACAAACAATCGAGCACCAGTCGGCAGAACCGAGATGATGTCAGCCACTAGCCGATCAGCCGTGCGCAGTTCCGCATCGTAGAAATCACCAAAGCCTTTTTCATGGGCAACGCTGTCGACTCCGTCGTAATACGCGTAGACGAATTCCTGCCCTAGTCGCAACTGTTCACCAATATGAACCGCAATCGAGGAGATCTTGCGCCAGCCGATCTGTGTGGTGCCACGGAGATGCGCGATAGTAAATCCGGTCTCGGCAAATTCCGAGCGGGAGATCACTGGAACCTTTGTACCCATGAACGGTGGGCATGGCTGCACCTGCGTGGGTGGTTGCGAAGCGCGAAGATCGCCCTGGCGATCATGCCAACGCAACACATTCATCACACCACCACCGAGTTCCATCCGATAGCCAAGTAATCCGTGCTCTGAAGGCGATGCCCCAGTGGTAATTGAAGTGAGCCCAGCAGCGGTAGTTGTTGGCGCGATGCTTGTGACACATTGTGCGTCCATGGCGCTCATGGTGGGTGTCAGGTTTTTGCGGGCTTGGAGCTGATTCCAGCCAAGACCATCAATGACTAGGAGAACTGTTGGAGTGCGCGAAGCCCCGGTCCACCCGCTTCCATAGCCAAGGAGATCGGGAACGATGCCACTCAATCCCCCGTCGCCGTAGGCCGGCAGGGTCGGCGCGTCAAAGACTTGTTTGACCCCAGCATCGGAAACTTCCACCGCGATAGTCCACCATTGATGTCTAAATATTGCAATCATTCACCAAAGGGGCCCCTGGCACCTACGCTGGGCGTGTGCGTGTGTCGACCCGAGGTGATTATGCATGCAGAGCCCTTTTGTCTCTCGCTTTACATCAGGAATCTTCGGGCCCAACCAGTGTGCGCGATATCGCCGAGCGCACAGGTCTCCCGCAGCCGTACCTTGAGCAGATTCTTCTAGCCCTAAAAGGCGCAGGGCTGGTGAAGAGCAAACGTGGTGTCGGTGGCGGTTACGTACTCTCACGACCCGCATCAGAGATTCGACTCTCCGAGGTGATTTCCGCCGTAGATGGCCCCATCACTCTTGGTGATTTTGGTCAGCCCCACACTGATGGCTCCTGCGACCACGAGGGCCAATGTGTTCTGCTTGCGATCTGGAATCTTGCTGGTGATCACATGCGCAAACATCTTGAGTCATACACACTTGACGACATCGCGAATGCCGCCCGTGGCACCGCGGCATGGCCAGACTCTTCAACTCTTCACTGAAGATCAACCGCTACGAACTCTGGTTCGAGCAGTTGTAAGAGTTTTTCAAAGTCACTTGGCAGCGGGGCGGTAAATGACATTTCGTCACCCGTGGTCGGATGCTCAAAAGCGAGCACCGCAGCGTGTAGTGCTGGGCGCGGAAACTTGAGGCCTTCACGAAACCCCTTGTAGGTGCCGTCACCAATTACTGGGTGACCAATAGCTCCAAGGTGAACACGTATCTGGTGCGTGCGACCAGTCTCCAGATCGCAACGCACGAGTGCGCAACTGATCGGTTCTGAAAACTCCTGCAGCACTTCGTACTGCGTGCGTGCAAAGCGTCCACTTACAGACACTGCCATTCGCAAAGGATCCCGTTGATCGCGGCCAATTGGTGCATCGATAACGCCTGATTTTGAGTCGGGAACACCCGCCACGAGTGCGAGATAAGTGCGTCGAACTTGATGTGTCGAGAGCATCTCCACCAAGTGTTCATAGGCATGATCCGTACGCGCAACCATCATCAATCCCGAAGTACCGGAGTCCAGACGGTGCACAATGCCGGGGCGATTTTGTTCACCGACGGAAGCGATTTCGGGGAATCTAGCTAGAAGACCATTGACAAGCGTGCGATCTGGATTTCCGGCACCTGGATGAACCACCAACCCTGCCGACTTGTTGATGACGATTACATCATCATCGGAGTAGACAACCACTACTTCGATTGATGCATCAGGCTGTGGAAGTACTTCACCAGGGAGATACGAAAGATCCACGCGAACGATTTGTCCTTCGCTGAGACGAATCTTTCCCGAGGTCTCTACTGCCCCATCTACAGAAACCCCACCGGCGGAAACCATTGTGGCAGCCACGGAGCGCGACACATCCGCCATCAACGAAACAATGCGATCCACTCGTTCATTGTCCAGCGAGGCCGGAATCAGGTCTTCAACAACTTGATTTGAAATATCAGACATCGGAAACTTCCGGCTTTCTTGCAAAGACCGCGGCAAGGAACATGAGGATCACGCCAACCGTGACGGCCGCATCAGCGATATTGAAAACCGGCCACCACTGAAGGTCAATGAAATCAACCACACTTCCCCGCAACCAAGCTTCGCCGCGGAAGAGTCGGTCAACCACATTTCCCCATGCTCCACCGACGATCATTCCGGTTACTACCAGCATGAACCTTGATGACTCGCCAGCACGCACCATGCGTAACTGCCAGATAATCATCCCGATCGTTACCCCGATTGCCAAAATACCGATGATCGGTCCTAACCCGCTACCGGTTGAGAACGCCATCCCCGAGTTAAACGAGAGCTTGAAGCGAAGGGTGGAGATCACATCCACGATGTGCCCGTCTGACAACGAGCCAACCGCCCAATGTTTCGACCACTGGTCCAATGCAACGATCACCGCCGCAACTGCGACGATGATTCGAATCGGTTTCATCGACGTCCGATTCCGCCGACCTTCTCTTGCACGAGCTCGGTCGCCCACGGGAGTGCTTTAAGCCGCTCGCGGGGAATCGGGAATCCCGAAACCACCGAATAGCCGTAAGTGCCGTCCTTCATGCGTGCGAGAGCAGCATCGATTGACTCGATTGTCTCACGTGCTTGTGCAGACAATGCCAGGTCGCGTTCCCGCTCCACCACCATCGTGTCGCCTTCGCCACCTTCGTCATCAAACTGAACATCACCCATCTCAGCATCTTCAATCAACTGATGCGCTTCATCTTCGAGACGCACTGCCTGACCGAGGAGCTCCTCACGCGCGGAATAGAGCGCAGCGCGCTGACCTAGGAGGAATTTCAGTTCGAATTCTTTGGTGGTCTGAATGCCGTCTTTCTTCTCCCGCTTTTCAATCACGGGACGCTTTGGTGGTTCGGGCTTCTTCGGCTTTGGTGGCGCTGGTGGAACTTTCGGTGCCACCGGCTTAGGCGCAACGACTTTGGGCGCCACAGCCTTCTTGACCGGCTTTTGAGCCTTCTTGGCGACAACCTTCTTCGCTACAACCTTTTTCGCCGGAGCCTTTTTCGCAGGCGCTGGCTTCTTGGCCGACTTCTTTGCTGGGGCTTTCGCTGCGGGCTTCTTAGCGGGGGCCTTCTTCGCGGACTTTGTGGCCTTTTTTGCTACAGCCTTCTTGGCGGGGACGGGCTTTTTCGCCGTTGCCTTCTTGGCTGACTTAGGCGCCTTCTTCGCGGAAGCCTTCTTAGCGGGAGCCTTCTTAGCGGGAGCCTTCT
>JBIIRE010000130.1:0-4456 GCA_044341655.1 Ilumatobacteraceae bacterium
CAACCGTTGGCCGTGGTGGTGCAGCTCCTGGGCGATAGTCGGCGAAGAACTCCCGCCACGCCTCCGCGACTGAATCGGGATCGGCCAAATACTGCTCGTACATCTCGTCGACCAGCCAAGAATTGGGACCGAAGGGATCAATCGGGGGATTCGTCTCAGACATCACCGTCAAGCGTACTTGTGGACTGGTGTTGGAACTGCCAGCCACAATGGCGAATTTGGGCACCGAAACCATAGGCTGAGGGCATGCGCAAAGCATTCAAACCCCTCATCGTGTTGTCACTCTTGCCAATCGCCGCCGCCTGTGGCGGAGGTGGTGGCGAGTCCACTGACACGATTCCAGCAGACACCAACCTCGTGGTGACGGCCACTAACGCCATCGCTTTCGATAAAACCGAATACTCAGTGGCAGCCGGGGAGATCGCGGTTGCTTACCAAAATGATTCCCCAATCCGCCACACGCTGATTGTGATTGAAGACGGGGAAAAGGTGCCCAACTTCAAACTGGTGGTCAACAAGAAGGGTGATGTCGATACTGGCTCAATCACACTTCCCGCTGGCACCTACACGCTCTTCTGCGATGTGCCGGGCCACACCAACATGAAGGCAACCCTCACGGTTGAGTGAAATCTGATTTAGAAATCAAAAAAGGGCCGACCCGTATGGGTCGGCCCTTTTTTGTTTCGTACTCAGCCGAGCAGGATCTCAGAGAGAATCCAAAGCACTGCCCACAAAGCGACTGCGGTATAAATCGCGTTCTTTTGCGACTCATAGGGCCACAGCAACTTGTTCGTGGTGGCGGTGCCACCAAACTTGCCGAGAGCGTTCAACTGCAACAAGGCAATTAAAACGCACGCGATGATAAAGAAGGTCCAAGCGTTACCACTTGTTGCCGTCTCGCTAAAGACGTAATAGAAGTGACCAGCACCGACCATGAAAAAGAGCATTGACAGCGAGAAGATGAAGTTCTGACGCGACGCAAGAGTTGCTTTGCGGCCCGCGGCTGCTGCTGCAGGATCAGCCTCACGGCCCTCAATGATGCCGACTGCATTGGCAAGCACCACTCGCTGGTTCTTCCAGATGATCATCCACACATTGGCGGCCATCAAGATGCCGAGCACCATGCCGACTGAGATCGCAGCATTGTGACCAACACCAGCAAGCGAGTCCTCACTCATGAAGTTCTCGAAGTAGTTCTCGGTGATGCCAGTGATCAGGATGCCAGTCACAAGGGTCCAGATTGCAGCCCAACGGAACCACCAAAGCGCACGACGCGCAATGAGGTTGATGGTCTTTTGCCGAGCCATGTTGTCATCGCCATAGCCAGGTAGCGATGGCACCTGGACGAGGTTGAAGTAGTACAGCAGGCCAATCCAGCAAATACCACCGAGCACATGCAGCCAGCGGAATCCGAACTCAAAGCCAGTACGTGTGAGTAGTTCCATTAATAACTCCCCTAGTCGGCGCACTTCGTGCGACAGATAGGCAAAAATTACCACCGAATCGGGCAACGCGGGCGGATTGGACCTAGCCTTGGCGCGTTATGGCGCACGAATTCATCTACACCTGCTACAAACTCGGACGTTTCTACCCACCGGACCGCACGGTGTTAGAAAACATTTCACTGTCGTTTTACCCAGGGGCCAAGATCGGCGTGATCGGCTCCAACGGCTCGGGAAAATCGAGCCTGCTAAGGATCATGGCTGGCCTCGACGACGGTTACTCAGGTGAAGCCAGACTCACTCCCGGCTTCACCGTTGGCCTGTTGGAGCAAGAACCCCAACTCGACCCCGCCAAGGATGTACTCGGCAACGTGATGGATGGCGTGGCGCCAATTCGCGACCTGCTTGAGAAGTACAACGAAGTCATGGCGATGTGGGGTGACCCAGATGCTGACTACGAAAAAGTTGGCGCCTTGCAGGCCGACCTAGAAGCAAAGATCGAAGCTGCCGACGCTTGGAGTCTCGACCGCAATGTTGAGATTGCGATGGACGCACTGCGCTGCCCGCCGAATGACTCAGACGTGTCGAAGTTATCCGGCGGTGAAAAGCGCCGCGTCGCACTGTGTCGCTTGTTGCTGTCACGACCTGACTTGTTGTTGCTTGATGAGCCCACAAACCACCTCGACGCCGAAAGCGTTGATTGGCTCGAACGTTTTCTCAAGGACTACCCAGGCACAGTTGTAGCGATCACTCACGACCGATACTTCCTCGACAACGTTGCGAAGTGGATTCTTGAACTTGATCGTGGAAAGGGATTTCCATTCGAGGGCAACTACACGAGTTGGTTGGAACAAAAACAAGAACGACTTGCCAAAGAAGAAAAGAGCAGCGAAGCACGCCAGCGCACACTCCAGCGTGAGCTCGAGTGGGTGCGCATGTCACCAAAGGCACGCCAGTCAAAGGGCAAAGCGCGACTCGCTGCGTACGAAAAGCTGCACGCCGAAGCCGAAAGCGCCGAACGCGGCCCCGACAAATTGGAGATCGCAATCCCACCGGGTCCGCGCCTTGGTGACACTGTGATTACGGTCGACGGGCTATCAAAAGGTTTCGGTGACCGACTCCTCATTGACAACTTGAGCTTCTCGTTGCCACCGGCTGGCATCGTGGGAATCATTGGACCAAACGGTGCAGGTAAAACAACCCTGTTCCGAATGCTCACCGGCCAAGAAGCACCTGACGCGGGCAAGATCACAGTGGGTAACACTGTGGTTCTTTCATACGTTGATCAATCCCGTGACGATCTCGACCCGGACAAGACCGTCTACGAAGAAATCACCGACGGAGTTGATCATTTGAAGGTTGGCGCACGCGAGATCAACGGTCGCGCCTATGTCGCCAGTTTCAACTTCAAAGGCAGTGACCAGCAAAAACGTGTCGGCGACCTTTCGGGTGGTGAACGCAATCGTGTTCATCTTGCGAAATTGCTAAAGCGCAATGGCAATGTGCTGTTACTCGACGAACCCACCAACGATCTCGATGTTGACACCCTGCGTGCATTGGAAGATGCCCTCGAGAACTTTCCAGGCTGTGCCGTGGTGATCAGCCACGACCGCTGGTTCCTCGACCGCATAGCCACGCACGTGCTCGCGTTCGAAGGCGACAGCCAAGTCCGCTGGTTTGAAGGTAACTTCTCCGAGTACGAATCGTGGCGCCGCAAGGAGCTCGGTTCTGTTGCCGACCAACCGCACCGAATCAAATACAAGCCACTCACCCGCTAACGCCACCATGGATCGTTCGATCAGTAACTTCTTCGTTGACAACAGGCCAGAGTGGCTTGGTCATTTAGCGAAGTTCGTCTCCTATCTCGGACAATTTCCCATCCACATCGTGATCCTGATTGGTCTCGGTGTAATTCTGAAGAAACGCTCTGACTTGATTTTCGTGGCTGTCGTTTCTGCCGTTTTTGCCTATGGCCTGAACACAATTTTGAAACGTCTATTCGACCGAGCACGCCCTCCGAAGTCTGACTGGTTCGAGGGCTACCACGCACACGGCTTCTCTTTGCCGTCAGGCCACGCCGTGAATGCAGCCGTGCTTGGTGTATTCATATATCTGTGGCTGCCTGCCCGCTGGCGTTGGGTCGGCCCCGTAGTAGCCGTTGCAGTTATGTGGTCAAGGGTTCAACTAGGCGTACATTGGCCAAGCGACGTAATCTTCGGCGCAGCAATCGGAGGCGCTATCGCCTTCGGGGGCACACGAATCCTCGACAAGCGCACGGCAGAAACCATATGAACTCAACCAAACTGATTCGCATTGCGTGTGCTGGCACATTCGTAGGTGGCCTTGCAGGAATCATTGCGTCGTCTGCTGCGGGCAATAACGAGGGATTTGTTCTCACTTTTGGCATCATCACAGCTATCGCCGCTGTCGTTCTCATCGTTGTCTCAGCGGTAACTAACCGGGAACGCATTGATGTTTTTGAAGATGCCATCGCTGAGAAACTCGAGGCTCAGATCGACGACCTCGTAGCGGGAGGCGCTGACGAAGCCAAGCTCCGCGCACTCATTCGTGATGCGCTGAGAGCTGGGTCAAAATCATGAGTGAACCTGCACTTATGAATGATGCGGAACTCGCGAGCTTTCTTGCAATCGAAGCCGGCGTGATGCTGGTCCAGCTACGCGAACGCCTTGCGCTAGAGGGCGCCCCGCAATGGCGAATCAAAGATGCAGGCGATGTGCTTTCCCATGATTTCTTGATGGAAGCACTGAGCCAACACCGACCCCATGACGCGGTGCTTTCCGAAGAAGGTGCAGAGGATCCACGGCGACGCCATGCCGAGCGTGTCTGGATTGTCGATCCGTTAGATGGCACAAACGAATACAGCGAATACGGACGTCACGACTGGGCCGTACACATCGCGCTTTGGGAGCAGGGACACTTGACCGCTGGAGCTGTATCGCTGCCCGCACTATCTGCAGTCTTTGCTACCGACCCCGCGCCACAACTCCCAGCAC
>JBIIRE010000037.1:0-13965 GCA_044341655.1 Ilumatobacteraceae bacterium
GACATTGCTGCTTCCGCTGGCTTCAAACCCGGCCGTCGACTTTTGCAACTGCGCTGCAAACTTCCTTTGCCTGATGTGATCATTGATTCAACTCGCCACGTTGAGACTCGCGACTTTGTTCCTGGCAAGGACGACGCTGAGTGGTTGGCGTTGAACAATGCTGCATTCTCCTCACATCCAGAACAGGGTGGCTGGGATCAATCAGTTCTTGAATCGCGAATGAAGCAGGCTTGGTTCGATCCAACCGGATTTCGAATATTCGAAACTGACCACAAGATGACTGGATTTTGTTGGACGAAAATCCATCACGATACCGATCCGGTTATGGGTGAGATTTATGTGATTGGTATCGACCCCACGACTGCCGGCGCCGGGCTTGGAACGGCCCTCACCGTCGCTGGACTGCAAAGTATTGCTTCACGCGGCGTCGATGTCGGGATGCTTTATGTTGATGCTGACAACGATGCGGCAATGAAGATGTACAGGAATCTTGGTTTCGAGGTGCATCGGACCGATGTCGCCTTCGTGGGCGATTTCTGACTTAGCGTTGAGTCCACTCATGAATCGCCGCACCATTGAATTACTGACACCAACGTCGCTGTACGACGCGTCTCGCGCAGAGATAAACAGCGCCCTCGCAGGCGAGCCGTCTTATCGACAAAAACAGGTATGGACTGCACTTTATGAACAGTTTCTGCTTCCTGAGGCGATTACAACGTTGCCAAAGAATCTTCGCGAGAAGTTTGCAAACACGTTTCCTGTTGCACTTGAACTTGTCACAAAGAGCAGCGCGGACAATGGCGATACGGTCAAGTTTTTATGGCGGTTACGAAACGGCGGCAATCTAATTGAAACAGTTCTCATGTTTTATACCGACCGCGCAACTGTATGCGTTAGCACCCAAGCTGGTTGCGCCATGGGCTGCACTTTCTGCGCCACAGGACAAGCAGGATTTAACCGCCAGCTCACATCGGGGGAAATTCTCGAACAAATTGCGCGCGCATCCCGATACGCACTTGATCGTGATCGGCGCGTAAGCAATGTTGTGTACATGGGCATGGGTGAGCCACTCGCCAATGAGCCTGCCGTTCACGAATCAGTAGACCGCCTGCACGACGACATGGGGCTTTCGGCCCGTCACATCACAATCAGCACAGTTGGCATAGTTCCTGGAATCAAACAACTAAAGGACTGGTCACTGCCAGTAAATCTCGCAATTTCTCTGCATGCGGCAAATGACCAACTCCGAGACGAACTGGTCCCGATCAACAAGCGCTACCCAATTGACCAACTCGTCGATGCTTGCAACGAATATCTGACCGTTAAGAATCGGCGCATCAGTTTCGAATGGGCGATGATCAAAGACACCAATGACCGCAAGAGTGACGCCCGCGAACTCGCTGCAATCTGCAACCAGTTAAGTCTTGCGCCACATGTCAATCTGATCCCGTTGAATCCAACTCCGGGTTGGCCTACGGACGCATCACCAATGGGGCGTGTTCGTGAATTCTGCGCGGAACTCGAATCATTTGGTGTCAACGCAACGATCCGACGCAACCGCGGTACCGATATTGACGCTGCTTGTGGCCAACTTGCGGCTGGTCAATTGAGTGGCTGATATGCCAGCAATTCTGCGGCTTTCCGAAGTATCACATTGGTATTCCGAGCGACGCGTCCTTGACAAACTGAATTGGCAGGTCAATTCCAACGAGCAGTGGGTGGTAATCGGTGAAAACGGCTGCGGTAAGTCCACCTTGCTGCAGATTGCATCGTTGTATTTGCATCCATCGCTCGGCGAAGTTGAAGTTCTTGGCACAGTTCTTGGCACCGCAGACATTCGCAAACTACGGAGCCGAATTGGATACATGGCAGCAGCGTTCGCCGATCAATTGCGGCCCGCCTTAACGGCCCGTGAGGTAGTCATCACGGCCAAATACGCAGCTCTTGAACCTTGGTGGCATGAATACTCAGAGGCAGACCGCAACAAAGCTCAGGAATGTCTGGGCAAAATGGGCGTGGATTGGACCACTGACAGACCGTGGGGCACTTTGTCATCCGGCGAACGTCAGCGTGTGCTTCTAGCGAGAACTCTGATGAATGATCCTGCTCTAGTACTACTCGATGAGCCCACTTCGCGCCTCGACCTGCGAGGACGCGAGGAATTAGTGGCATCGCTAGAACACCTCTCTCGCGCTACGACTAACGCCGCAAGCGTCATTGTCACACATCATGTTGAAGAAATCCCCCGAACTGCAACCCACGCACTATTGCTACGACTCGGGCAAGTGGTGTCGACTGGACCTATTGATGAGGCGTTGACATCCGCATCTTTGAGTGAGTGCTTCAACATGCCATTTACACTTGAGCGACGCAACAATGGCCGCTTGGTCGCCTACCGCGATTAGCCGTTAGGCGAAGTGCTGTTGGAGCCGGCGTGTGCCCTCATCAATATTCTCACGCAAAATGCGTTCTAAGACTCCTGCGGTCCAGAGGCGTCCGCCGTATTCCAGTTTGATCGTCACCTTCGAACCACCACTTCCCGGTAGTACCACGACTGACAGCACCCACGGCGCATGATCACGCTGATCGGACTCGACCCGATTGAAAACAACATTTGAGTGTGGCTCACACTGTGACCGCGCCATGCGTAAGCGTTTTGAACGCGCAAAGGGTCCGACTTTCGCCCGCAGTTCCACGTCCCATACACGTTCACCTTGTTCGATTGAAGGATCAATTGTGTGAATGATCGGGATCAACTCGCGGAAATTGGCGAGATCAGCGAGGTAATCAAAAACACGGTCTTGCGATGCGTTTACATCCACGGTCAGTTCGGTTCTCATTGTCATCTCAAGTTCCGAGGTGCGGACTACGAGTCCGGCTGGTCAAACTCAAAGCTCTCAGTGTCATCACGCACGTTGAATGCACGGCCCAAAAGCTTGTTACTTGATGACAACATCTTTGTGAAGTCACCATCTTTTTCCAGCTCTGGCACCCATGGATGCGCTTTTGAATCGTCCACAGACAAGCCAAGCTCATCATCTTCAAGCGGCTCGTAAGAGTACTCATTCACATCTTCATCGGGTTCGACCCAAATGATCTCACCGGTGGCATCAACGGTGTCGGAGTCCGTTACTACCGACATCTCCAGTGCAGGCTGAGGAAGGTCTGCTTCGGGCTCTTCGGGATCGATTGGCGCATCAAACAAACTCGGCACCTCAGGCTCAACTACCTTGCGTCGCGGAGTGGGATTCGACTTTGCGCGTTGGGTCGGCTCTTCCCCAATCGGATCCCGGAAGAGCTTTGGAATTGGCTGGCGCCGATCATCGACGAACCAGCCTCTTGGAACCACGAGAGCATCGGCGTGGCGCTTGCACAACACGCCTGCGTCATGAGGACCATCAGCGTCGCCGGCTTCAAGCCACACCAGTTGCTCACCGAGCACAATTCCATAGAGAACGCTGGCGGGGTTGCTACAACCTGGGCGCTCGCAGTGACGACTCATCACTAAGAAAGTACCGCCCACGGGCACCCAAAGACTGACTTGTGGGCGATACGGGACTCGAACCCATGACCTCCACGGTGTGAACGTGGCGCTCTAACCAACTGAGCTAAACGCCCTTACGGGGTAATTTCACGATAGTGGCTCACCAAAAGCGCCACCAATGCCCGACCCGAACACAGACCGACGGAAAACTAGGCCTCCAGGCGACGGCGGCGGCGGTTACCCGCCAAGGTTCCAACTACAAGCAATGACACGCTCACAATCAAGATCATCGTTGCCAGCACGTTGATTTGTGGCGGAATCTTGCGCTGTTGCTCACCAAAAATCTGCAACGGGAATGTGAGCAATGAACCAGCATTGAAATAAGTGATGATGAAGTCATCAATCGAAAGTGCAAACGACAACATCGCAGCCGCAGCAATGCCAGGCGCGATCAAAGGCAGGGTCACTTTACGAAATGCCGCAAGAGGTGAGGCCCCAAGATCCATTGCGGCTTGCTCAAGTGTCCAGTCGAATCCCCGAATTCTGGCTCGCACGGTGAGAGCCACAAAAGAAATCTGGAACATCACATGGGCAATGATCACTGTGGGATAGCCAAAATCGACATCGTTGTTGATGAACAGAGTTGCAAGCGACGAACCGAGAACAACTTCTGGCGAAGTCAAAGGCAGAACGAGAAATAGATCCACCACAGTTCCGCCTCGAAACTTGTACTTACTCAACGAGATCGCCATCAGCGCACCGAGCACGGTTGCTATCAGGGTGGACGCAACTGCTATTCGCAAACTGACTAACAATGCTTCCGTCAACGCTTTTTCGGCGAATGGATTAGCCCAGTTGTCGAGCGTGAAACTCTGCCATCGAATGTTGTACTTGCCGTTTGGCTTGTTGAACGAAAACAGCACAACCACAAAAATCGGCAGGAAGATATAGAACAGCGCGAGTCCGGCATAGGCATTCAATGCCAATGATCCAAAACGAGCACGACGCGACTTCACGGCGCCTCGACCGAAACGGCTCATACGAGATCCTCGGTGCCGAGAAACTTGGTGTAAATCATTACTGCAACGGTGATAATCGCCATCAGCACCAGCGACATTGCACCCGCCACTGGCCAATTGTTTTGGCGAATGAACTGATCTTGGATTGAGTTGCCGATCATGGTGGTGTTCGGAGAACCAAGCAAGGCTGCATTGATGAAGTCGCCAGCGGCTGGGATGAAGGTCAAAAGCGTGCCCGCAAAGATTCCCGGAAACGTCAAGGGCAGCACTACCTTGCGAAACGCTCGGCGACCAGTTGAGTAAAGGTCGTGGGCAGCATCGAGGAGGCGCACATCGATTTTTTCCATGCTCACGTAAATGGGCAGCACCATGAACGGCAGGAAGTTATAGGTCAAACCACCAATCACGGCCGCGGGGGTATTCATCAACTTCCCGTTATCCATGATGTTCAACGACTCGAACAGCCCGGTGAGCCGCAGATCATCGATGATTGAAACGATCGGCCCAGAATCTGCCAGCAGATTTTGCCAAGCGAGAGTACGAATCAGATACGAGGTAAAAAACGGCACTACTACCAAACCGAGCAGGATGGTTTTGTAGCGGCCGCCGCGAAACGCAATTACATACGCAAGCGGGAATCCGATTATCAGCGTCAACAATGTGGCGATGCCGGCATAGCTGAAACTGCGAACGAATTGCGGTCGAAATTCAGTCAGAGCCGTTCGGTAGTTATCCCAGTGCCATGAAAAGTCGGGCCAAAAGTCAAACCGACTTTCCTTGGCTGACAAAGACATCACGAACAATGACCAGACCGGCGCTAGGAAAAATAGCGCCAACCACAAAATGCCAGGTTTCAAGAGGCCGTACGGCGCCAGTTTGCGTCGCACTTCCCCATTTCCCATCACCGCCATGGCGATGATGCCAACTAAAACCACCACAAGCGCGATGATCACTACCCGTGCGGCATCACCGTTAACCCAACCAGCACCCACAGCCACAATGCCAAGGGCCAAAAGCAACATGGTGCCAAGACCAACGAAGTCGGCACGGTCAAAAAACTTTGCCAGCCGTGTGCGTCGGTCAACCACCAGGTTCATTTGATTATCGAACCCTAAGCACCAGTGATTTTGGCGAAGGCCTCGTCAAACTTTGCTTCTTCTTCCTCTGACAACGATGCAAAAGTGCGCAAACGCTTCTTCTCGTTTTCGGTCGGGAACAAGATCGTGCTTTCAGCCATCATCGCCGCGTCGCCACCCATCTTCACGAGTTCGTCACGAACGCCTTCGACTGGCGAAATGTATCCAACTTCAGCGGCGATCTTTGCCGCATTTGTCGGGTCATAGACGTAATTGATCCACTCCGCAACTGAATCAGACTGCTCTGAGCCCTTCATCCAGATCATTGTGTCGTACCAAGAAGTCGCACCCTCTTCGGGGATGATGTAGCGAACACTCGGGTTGTCGCGCGACAACTGAACTACGTCGCCAGACCACGCCACGCATGCCGCAAAGTTTCCGGTGTCGAGATCATCCATGTAGTCGTTTCCGGTGAACTGGCGAATCTGACCATCAGCTTTTGCCTTTTCCAACTTCTCAAATGCCACGGCTGCATCATCGAAGGTCGTGATGCTTGCTGGATCAACACCTTCGCTCAAAAGAATTAGGCCAATAGTGTCTCGCATCTCAGTGAGCATGCCGATCTTGCCCTTGAATGCTGGGTCAAAAAGATCGGCAACCGAAGTGAGTTCACGTCCCGTCGCATCAATGTTGTAGGCAACTCCAGCTGTACCGGTCTGCCAAGGCATTGAATAAAGGTTGCCGGGGTCAAAGCCTGGGTCACGCAAATCCGAGCGGAGGTTCTTCACATTTGGAATTTTGGACTTGTCGAGCTTCTGTGCCCACCCGAGATTGATGTAGCGCGAGGCCATCCAGAAAGTGGGCGCCAGGATGTCGGCTTCGATTGCCTTGTCAGAGGACAACCGAGTCTGGACTTTGGCGAAGTACTCGTTGTTGTCGTTGTAACCCTCTTTGTAGGTCATCGCGATACCAGTTGCAGCTTCAAAATCTGCTTCGGTGGCCCCATCGATATAGGCCGGCCAGTTTTCGAAATAGAGGGTCTTTGCGCCGCCTCCACCACCGCCGCCTCCACCACTACCGCCATCGCTACCGCCACCACAGGCTGCGATCAACGCGGGAAGCGACAACGCACCCGCGCCGGCCAAACCGGAGCGAATGAAGAACTCGCGTCGCGAATAGTTTCGTCGTTGTGCATGATTTGACATCAGTTGCTCCTTATTTTGGTTTGGTTAGAGATTTGCTTCAACATGATCAAGATTAGAAGTTGTGGAGCCCGCCATCTCAGGGTGCCCCTTAAGCACGAATGAACCTTGGGCATCCCACGACATGGTCACACGGTCTCCCGGCCTTGGAATGGTCAGATTTGTATGAGAGCCGACCACAGCACCCACCTCTGTGCCATCGGCCAATCTTGCGATGAGTCGTACCGACGGACCTTGGAACACGAGATCTGTGATTTCACCGCTAATGGACCTTCCAGCGATTGCCTCTCCACCAGGAGTAATTCTTTCGGGGCGGATCATCACAGTGACCGATTCACCAGCAGCAAAATCTGTGCCACTCGAATTAACTACCGCACCACAACTAAGACGTACCGTCACAGACTCACCAGATACTGATTCGACTACGCCTGGCAGCAAATTTGCTGAGCCGATGAAGCTGGCGACGAAGACCGACGAGGGGCGGTCATAAATCTCTTCGGGTGTCCCGACCATCTCAATGTGGCCCTCATTCATAACCGCAATGCGGTCGCTCATGGTCAACGCCTCGCCTTGATCGTGAGTAACGAACACGAATGTGATTCCTACTTCTCGCTGGATGCGTTTGAGTTCAAGTTGCATCGCCTCGCGAAGCTTTAAGTCAAGTGCTGCAAGTGGCTCGTCGAGGAGCAGGGCACTCGGGTAGTTCACAAGTGCGCGTGCGAGTGCTACGCGCTGTTGCTGGCCACCCGACAATTGAGCGGGTCGGCGCTGTGCAAAATCGGCGAGCCGAACAACTTCGAGCATTTCCATCACTCGAGACTTAATCGTTGATGAATCAAGTTTTTTGCTCCGTGGCCCGAACGCCACGTTGTCGAACACGGTCATGTGCGGAAACAACGCGTATTGCTGAAAGACCGTGTTGACGTTTCGCTTGTAAGGAGGAACGGTCGACACATCGACACCCTCGAGCAGGATTCGTCCTTCAGTTGGCTGCTCAAAACCAGCGATCATCTTCAGCGTTGTGGTCTTGCCACAACCAGAGGGCCCGAGCATCGCAAAAAACTCACCTTGCCCGATCGATAGATTCGCACCATCGACGGCAACGAAAGTGCCGTACTGCTTACGAATATTCTCGAGTGTGATTACGGGTACCCCCGCACCTCCCTGCACGAAAATGACCCTAACACTTGTCCTTATTGGGGCAAGTTAGTTTCACGCTGGGCTCCTGTGCTCAGGACTCGATGTTCGCCATCACATGTTTGATGCGGGTGTAGTCATCCAAGGCGTAGGCACTGAGATCTTTGCCATATCCCGATTTCTTGTAACCACCGTGGGGCATCTCAGCAACGAGCGGAATGTGGGTGTTGATCCACACGCAGCCAAAGTCCAGGCTGCGCGACATGCGCATGGCGCGCCCAAAATCACGAGTCCAGACCGAAGATGCAAGCCCATATTCCACGCCATTGGCATGCGCTAAGGCCTCTGCCTCATCGGCGAATTGCTGCACAGTGATGACTGGGCCAAAGACCTCGCTTTGCACCAGTTCGTCGCCTTGCCGCAACCCAGAGACCACGGTGGGCGCGAAGAAGAACCCGGCATTTCCAACTCGCTCCCCGCCTGTGGCCACTCTGGCGTGGCTTGGCACACGGTCAATGAAGCCCGCAACGCGAGCCAACTGATTCGAATTATTCAACGGCCCAAAGAGAACATCTTCGTCGTCGGGCATGCCAGTCTTGGTCGCTGCAACTGCCGCAGTGAGAGCAGCTACAAAGTCATCGTGGATGTGACGGCTAACGATGACTCGCGTGGCTGCAGTGCAGTCCTGCCCGGCGTTGAACAATCCCGCGGTTGCAATCCCATTCGCCGCCGCTTCGATGTCAGCGTCTTCGAACACCACGACTGGCGCCTTGCCTCCCAGTTCGAGATGAACTCGCTTCAAGGACTTCGCCGCACCTTCAGCGACTTCCATACCGGCCCTTACCGAACCAGTCACCGACACCATTGCGGGCGTGTCATGCAAAACCATTCCGCGGCCAGTTTCCCGATCGCCGCAGATCACATTCAGAACTCCTGGTGGCAGAAACTCAGAAGCAATCTCTGCAAGTAGCAGTGATGTGGCTGGCGTGGTGTCACTTGGCTTAAGAACCACTGTGTTGCCCGCAGCGATTGCTGGCGCAAATTTCCAAACAGCCATCATCATCGGATAATTCCAAGGCGCAACCTGTGCACACACGCCAATGGGTTCACGGCGGATAATTGAGGTCATTCCACGCATGTACTCGCCAGCACTTTTGCCTTCAAGCATCCGGGCAGCACCCGCAAAGAAGCGAATCTGATCCACCATTGGCGGGATCTCCTCTGAGCGAGTGAGGCCAATTGGCTTACCCGTGTTTTCGACTTCAGCGGCGATTAACTCCTCAGCACGCTTCTCTACTGCATCTGCGATTCGAATCAGTGCAAGCGAACGCTCTGATGGCGTGGAGTTGCGCCATTCGGTGAATGCAGATTCTGCCGCAGACATCGCTGCATCAATATCGCGACCATCGGAAAGCGCCGCCTCGGCGAATTGCTCTCCGTTCACCGGATTGACCAATGCTGACCATTTGCCACTCTTTGGGGCAACTCTCTCGTTGTTGATGAAGTTCTCAATCTGACGCATGACCCGAGAGTATCGGCTTCTAGCATTGGGGAATGCTCGTGACGGAAATGGATATTCCCAAACTTCCGATCGTCGAGGAGGCCTCAAGGGAAGAGCGGCTCCAGGCGGAACTCGACACAGCAAAAGAACACTGGCTGGCACAGGGCATGTTTGGCTACAGCGTCCTGCGCTACGAGGACGCCCAGGCGGTACTTCGGGACAAGCGTTGGCAAAGTGCCGTGGGGCTAATCACCAAGATTGCGGGCGTTGAAATGCCCGAAGGTGCTCCTGGTACGCGCACCTCAATCCTGAATGCCGAAGGCGATGTCCACCTGCGGTTACGCCGTTTGGTTGCGCCAGCATTCACTCCGCGCACTGCAGATCGTTTCCGACCCGTGATGAGAGATGTCGTTAACTCACTGATCAATAATTTCTGTGAACGTGGCGAGGCCGATGCAGTTGCCGATCTGTGCGAGCCATATCCGATTCCAATAATTTGTGAATTGCTCGGCGCACCGAAACAGGACTGGCAGAAGTTCAGTGTCTGGGCCACAGACATTCTTCGAATCTTCAACTTCAACCTCGCCGAAGACATGCCGAAAATCATCGCCGCCCAAACCGAACTCGAGGCCTACTCAATTAGCCTGATCGAAGCTCGCCGCAACAAGCCTGCAGATGATCTACTTACCAACTTGATTGCCGCAGAAGAGTCTGGCGACAAACTCGATACGGACGAACTCGTGATGATGGTCAATGCGGTGATCGTTGGCGGGACTGACACAACTCGTAATCAGCTCGGCATGGCGCTCTCGCTTTTTGCTGAACACCCAAAGCAGTGGGACCGCCTCGCCAGAGATCCTTCGCTGGCATCAAGCGCGGTGGAAGAAGTCATGCGATACGCAGGTGCCGTGCGTGGCACGGGCCGGTTCGCATCCGAAGACATCGAGTACAAGGGTGTCTTGTTTCCTGCCGGCACACTCATGTTTCCGGCGTTGGCGGCTTCAAATCGTGATGGATTGATCTTTGACGAACCCGAGAAATTCGATATCACCCGCGAGCCAACATCAACCTCACACATGACCTTTGGTTCAGGTATCCACTACTGCCTCGGGGCACCACTTGCACGCGCAGAACTCCAGGAAGCATTTGTCATCCTCTCTCAGCGTTTGCGTAACCTACGGATCAACGGACCCGCACATTTCAAAACAGCAGGTGCTGGAATCTTTGGTCCAGACTCGTTGCCAATCGCATTCGATGCGCACGCACCAAAAGCACTGACCGTCAACTAAGTGCCATTTCCCTATTTATGAGACAGCGATCCACCAAAGCCGAGCCAAGACCAGGGTCTGTGCGTTCGGCAATGCGGTCTCGTGACTTTCGCGTCATCTTTGTTTGCTCCTTCTCGTCCCAAATCGGAACGTGGATGCAAAACGTTGTTTTGCCCGCATATGTATATGACCGCACTGATAGTGCAGCAACGGTTGCGTACCTCGTCTTTGCTCAACTTGGCCCACAGTTGCTGTTTTCAATACCAGCGGGGGTGATGGCCGACAAGTACGACCGCCGCAGGTGGCTATTCAATATGCAATACATCCAGATCGCGTGTTCGTTGGGTCTGGCGCCACTTGCAGCTACCGACTCTCCAATCTGGATGCTCTTTATGATGCAACTTGGAGTCGGTATCGGAAATGCCCTGAACGCTCCCGCATGGTCTGCACTTCTACCTTCGCTGGTTCCCAAAGAAGATCTACCGGGTGCCATATCACTCAACTCCACGGTGATTAACGGGTCAAGGGTGATCGGGCCAATCATTGTGGCTCTTCTAAGTGCCGTTGGTGTCACCACATCTGAGTTCTTCCTCATCAACGCAGCTACTTATCTGTTCGTAGTATTTGCACTCGCCCAGATCACTATTCCACCGGTGGTGCACCACAACATGGAAGAGGGTTGGCGTCAATTCACATCCGGAATCAGGATCGCTCGCGCACGACCCGCCCTCACTCGCCTGCTACTGACCATGTGCTCGTTTGCCTTGATATCACTGCCCTACGTGGGGTTGTTTCCTGCAGTGGCCCGCAACAACTTCGGCATCGATGAGAGCACATCGCTTTATCGGTGGTTGTATGCAACTTGGGCTTTTGGCGCATTCGCTGGCGGACTCTCTTTGGGCACGATTTTTGTCGGCTATGACAAGCGCAAACTCATACGTGCAGGCTTCGCACTATTTGCTATCGCGATGGTGAGTTTTGCAATGTCGCGCTCTGCGCTACCAGCGTTCATCACTGGTGCTGTGCTTGGATTTGCTTACTTTTTGACTACAACTTCAATGAATACCGTGCTCCAGAGTCGGCTTGAGAGTGCCGTGCGCGGTCGTGTGATGTCACTCTGGTTCCTAGCATTCGGTGGCACAATTCCAATCGGCAACTTGATTTTTGGCCCGGTCATTGACCAATTCGGTGCCCAATCAATGTTGCTCATCAGCGCCGTGTGGTCACTTGTGTTGTTTTGGTGGTGCAATCTCGTAAAAGTTGACGAGAAGTTTCCTAAGGGAATGGAACTCCCAGAGAACTAACCACGTGCCAGCAATGCTTGAACTACTCGCTCTGTTTTTGCTGCTCGTGATCCTTTGACTAGAACCGCTGTGCCTGCCCCGCGTGCACGAACTGCCGCTACTGCTTTGGCAACGTCCACAGATTCACATGGGTAGGGAGAGTCTTCGAGTGCTAAGACTGTGATTCCCAGTTCGACACACGCGGCGACGATTGCTTTATGTTCCCGTTCCGAATCGGATATCTCAGCCATCGTTCCTAATACCGCAATGCGGTTCTGTGCTGAAACATTTGCGAGTGTGCGAATTGCTGCGATCATCGATGATGGATTGGCGTTATACGAGTCATCCAACAAAGTGCAGCCGTTGTCGAGATGATGAACTTCCATCCGGCCATTTACTGCTGCGAACTCACCAAGATGAGCAGCGACCATGGATACATCACATCCAAGCGATCCCGCTACTGCTACTGCGGCTGCGGCATCAACCGCAATGTGTACGCCCGGCACCCGCATCGACAACGCTCCCGCACCCCACGGAGTCCTGACCGTTGCCGACACGCAGCCAGTGGGCCCGATATCCATCGCTTCGAGATACACATCGGCAACTGGTGAGGTGCCAAATGTCAGAACGCTTCCAGCAGCAAGTCGCTTCATCGCGAGTACGCGTTCATCATCCGCATTAAGAACTGCCAAGCTGTTCGACGACAACGATTCGATCAGCTCACCCTTTGCTTTTGCTACACCTTCAATGCCACCGACTCGTTCGCTGTGGGCAGATCCAACAGCAGTAACGACTCCAATCGTGGGTCCAGCGATATGGCACAGCCTGGCGATTTCACCAAAGCCACGCATGCCCATCTCAAGCACCATCACATTTGCATCTGCGGGCGCACGGAGAATTGAGACGGGCACCCCAAGGTCGTTATTGAACGACGCTTCACTCGCATGAACCCGCATTGAGGAGCCAACAGCGATTCGAACTAATTCCTTGGTTGTTGTTTTGCCGACAGATCCGGTGATTCCAATTACGGGTCCGTCAAAATTCGTGCGGGCATTGGCGGCGATATATCCCAGAGCCGTGACGGTGTCACCAACTGCAATCATCGGCACCGCTAGTGACTCGCCTAATCGTTCGGCCCACGCTGTGCTCACGAGACACGCAGAGGTCCCTAACTGCCGAGCCTGGTCCACGAATTCGTGACCGTCACGCACCCCATTGACGGCAACAAACATCTCTCCGGGCCTGATCTCGCGCGAGTCAAAGGAGGCTCCTTCGATGTCAGTATCGGCGCCAATTAATGACCCTGCGCACATTTCAGCTGCCCATTTGGCCGAGAATCGCATCGCCAAGACCTTACTGAGAACTACCGTTCTCATGATGGCAGTCGCTCCCAACTCCCCGATTCACTTGGTGATTCTCTTTGGAGGCCAGTCCGCCGAGCACGACGTGAGTTGCGTAACTGCAGCCCACATTTTGAATGCTCTTAATCACGATCGCTATTCCGTCACAGCAATCGGCATCGATCGTGATGGGATTTGGCACGAATCCACCCCGAGCAATTTGGGTATGGGCAATGTGACTGCCCCACTGAGCCCGACGGGGCGCGTTACAGGAGTCGGAGCCCTTGCCAACCTGGGTTCGGGACGCAATGTAGTGATGCCTTTGCTGCACGGACCCTTGGGCGAAGACGGCACAGTGCAAGGTTTGCTCGAGTTATTGAATCTGCCATTTGTAGGTAGTGGCGTGCTCGCATCTGCGATGTGTATGGACAAGACCATCACCAAAGACATTCTGCGTGTGCACGGAATACCCCAAGTGAAGTACCAAATCGGACGCGCCGACCTCATTGGCGATGACTGGTACGAGATGGTGGTTGCAACTTTGGGACTCCCCGTTTTTGTTAAGCCCGCAAACATGGGGTCGTCCATCGGGGTCTCCAAAGCCAAAACACTCGATGAATTGCGACGCGGAATCGAACACGCCCTTACCTATGAC
>JBIIRE010000003.1:0-37991 GCA_044341655.1 Ilumatobacteraceae bacterium
CTTCTTCGCGGACTTTGTGGCCTTTTTTGCTACAGCCTTCTTGGCGGGGACGGGCTTTTTCGCCGTTGCCTTCTTGGCTGACTTAGGCGCCTTCTTCGCGGAAGCCTTCTTAGCGGGAGCCTTCTTGGCTGACTTAGCTACCGGCTTTTTCGCTGCTGGCATGTTTACCCTCCAGTTGTGGAAGTTTTGATGCTAGGCGTTGGAGGTGCTTCTCTCCACCATCAACCAAAACTTGATGCCATCTAACTCGCCATTTTCCTGAGCATCACTGGCACCGATCACCCAATTGACCTCTAGGGAAAGGGTCTCAGCGGCGATAACCGACTCAAAGGACTTGACCTTCTCAATCAGTGATGCCTCTGCCGTGACTCGGAGGCGAATTCGGTCCGAAACATCAAATCCCGCGTCTCGCCGTGCCTGCTGAACTGCCCGCATCAGATCGCGCGCGCTGCCTTCGGCTTCTAGCTCTGGGGTGACAACCGTGTCTAAAAGCACGACCCCAGCACCAGATCCGAGCGCGGCCGATGCAGTGCCCTCATTGGCGGAAGTCGCAACAAATTTGCGTGTGAACTCATCTGGCTGCAGTGTCACGCCAGCAACATCAATTCCATCGCCACTTAGGGTCCAATCACCTTTCTTGATGGCAGCGATCACTTTTTGAGTGTTGGGTCCAAGACGTGGCCCGGCGATTGCTGGCACCAACTGAATAACTTCAGCCGCCACCGATGCAACGTCATCAACCAGTCGCACATCCTTTACGTTCGTCTCATCAGCGATCAGCTCAGTGAACTGCTGCAGCGATGGAGCCGCAGCGCTTGCAATTGTGACACTTGCAAGCGGCAGACGCACTCGGCGCGCACTCGCCTTACGCAATGAAAGTGTGGTCGAACACACGTCACGAACTGCGTCCATGGTCTTAGCCAGATGCACATCATTCGGCAGGTCGTTTGCGTCAGGCCACGATTCGAGATGCACACTTCGTGCTCCGGTCAACCCCCGGAAGATGACCTCTGAAGTCAGTGGAAGCATTGGGGCGGTAACTCGGCAAAGAATATGCAATACAGAGTGAAGCGTGTTGATTGCATCCTGATCACCAGCCCAAAACCGATCGCGACTGCGTCGGATGTACCAGTTCGTTAGAGCGTCAAGGAATGAGCGCACCTCCGCACATGCTCCAAAAAGATCATTTGCGTCCATGGTGCGAGTGGTCGACGCAACAAGCTCGGAGGCTTTCGCGAAGATGTAACGGTCCATGACGTGATCACTCGCGAGGCTTAACTGGCCTTCACGGTTCTCAGCGTTCGCGTACAAAGTGAGGAAGTACCAGGAGTTCCACATCGGTAGAAGAATCTGGCGCACAGTTTCCTTAATGCCTGATTCAGTCACCGAGAAATCTCCCCCACGGAGAATCGAAGAGGACAGCAAATACCAACGCATTGCATCGGCCCCGTAGGTGTCAAACACCTTCATCGGATCGGGATAGTTGCGAAGGCTCTTTGACATCTTTTGGCCATCGTCACCGAGCACAATTCCGTGGCTGACACAGTTCGCAAACGCAGGACGATCAAAGAGAGCGGTTGCGAGCACGTGCAATGTGTAGAACCAGCCGCGGGTTTGACCGATGTACTCAACAATGAAGTCACCTGGGTAGTGGTTCTCGAACCACTCTTGATTCTCAAACGGATAATGCACTTGGGCAAAGGGCATCGACCCACTTTCAAACCAGCAATCCAAAACCTCAGGCACTCGACGCATCATTGACTTACCGGTCGGATCGTCTGGATTGGGTCGGACGAGATCATCAATCTGAGGACGATGAAGATCGGTTACATCCATACCGAAATCGTCCTGTAATTGTTGAATACTTCCGTAAACATCGATTCGTGGATAGTTCGGGTCATCGCTTTTCCACACTGGAATGGGTGAGCCCCAGAACCGGTTTCGACTTATCGCCCAGTCGCGCGCGTTGGCCAGCCATTTGCCGAATGAACCGTCCTGTAGGTGCTCAGGCACCCATGTGATCTCGCGGTTCAGTTCGAGCATGCGATCTTTGATTGCAGTGACTTTGACAAACCACGACGACATAGCGCGGTAAACGAGCGGCTCAGCACAACGCCAACAGTGCGGGTATGAGTGATTGTAAGTGTCGTGACGAACAACAACGCCAGTTTCCTTTAGATGCCGGATCACATCTGTGTTGGCCTCAAAAACGTGCCGACCAGACCAATCTGTTACCTCTGCCGTGTACTGACCGTGCTCATCCATCGGACAAATCGTCGGAATATTCGCAGACTGACATGTTGTTTGGTCATCTTCACCGAATCCTGGTGCCAAGTGGACGATTCCCGTTCCGTCCTCGGCCGAGACAAACTCCGCACCGATCACCTGAAATGCATTTTCCGTACTCGTGAAGTACGAAAACATCGGTGCGTATTTCAGCCCCACTAAATCATGACCCTTGATCGTCCGAGGACTTTCGACTTCACCGAGTTCGCGTTCATAAGCCGAGAGTCGTGCCTCGCCGATCACGTAATCGTGGCCGTCTGAATGAGTGACAACGGCGTAGTCAAGATCTGGATTAACTGCAAGCGCAAGATTGGAAGGAAGCGTCCACGGAGTTGTGGTCCAAACCAGAAGGCGTAAACCATTTTCCAGTTGGAACCACACGGTCAAGGCGGGGTCTTGACGATCGCGGTACACATCGTCCATGCGGGTCTCGGTGTTGGAAAGTGGTGTTTCACAGCGCCAGCAATACGCCAGCACGCGGAACCCCTCATAGATGAGACCCTTGTCCCACAGTGTGTGGAATGCCCACATCACACTTTCCATGTAGGTCACATCGAGGGTCTTGTAGTCGTTCTCGAAGTCAACCCAACGCGCTTGTCGAGTTACGTAGCGTTCCCACTCGTCCGTGTAACGCAACACACTGGTACGACACGCAGCGTTGAACTTGTCGATTCCAAATTCGGTGATACCAGGATGCCCAGAAACACCGAGTTCTTTTTCAGCTTCAACCTCAGCGGGAAGCCCGTGGCAATCCCAACCGAATCGACGCTCGACACGCTTGCCACGCATTGTTTGGTAACGCGGCACAGCATCTTTCACATATCCGGTGAGAAGATGTCCGTAGTGTGGCAAACCATTGGCGAAAGGGGGTCCGTCATAGAAGACAAACTCGTTTTCACCTTTGAGACCAGCTTCGCGGGCTTCGATCGATGCCTTGAAGGTCCCGTCTCCTGCCCAATAGTCAAGTACGGCCTCTTCCAATGCAGGAAAGTTCGGCTGTGGTTCAACGTTCGGGTACGGCATGGATTCCTCTTCGGGTATTCCAGCAGACTGCAGCGACTAAGGACAACTAAGGAGAAGTCGCATCACCACGATCTGGATGAACAACAGCGCAATCAATGGTGAGAGGTCGAGCATTCCCATCCGCGGCATTACTCGCCTAATGGGTCCGAGCAAGGGTTCGGTGATCAACAGGAGTTTGTTATTCACCTGCTCCGCAACACCGCCTCTGGACAATGGGAACCACGAAAGAATCACCCGCCCGAAAATCGCCAGCACATAAAGCTGACAAATGAGACAAAGAATTTCCATCAATAATCAGCGCTGGTAGCCGTCCTGCGAACGGGCAGGTGGCTTCAATAAGAAAACGCCAATGGCGACTTTCTCCATAGTGCCACCGACTCCGTAGCAAACGCCGCTAGCGAAATCCACGAGTCGACGCGATATCTCACGATCGACACCTTCAAGATTCATGATCACCGGTTGTCCCTCGCGCAAGCGATCGGCGACTTCTTGTGCTTGGTCAAAACGCCGAGGCTTAACAGTTACGGGTTCACCTGGCTGCGGCAGAGGCTTCACACCTGACGTGGTGCGAACTCCAACGGGGCGCAACGCAGCACCAGAGTCTTCGCTACCAATTCGGCGCACTGCACCACTATCGGGCTCACGCATTGGACGCACCGTGGGGCGACTCGCATCATCTGTGTAGTCAACTCGACCTGGCTCTGGGCGCGCGGCACGGGTCGGGCGCTCCATTTCTGCCGAAGGCTCGTAGTCCTCATAGACATCATCAGGGTTAAGGCCGAGATAATCCATCGCCTTCTTCCAAATGCTCATGTGGGACTACCTCCTTTCCGTTGTAAGGCTAATGCAAGAAATACAGGTGAAAGTGGCATCACCTGGCGCCGAAAAGGACTGTGCCGAGTCGCAGCACGGTGGCACCTTCAGCAACTGCGATCGTGAAGTCAGAACTCATACCCATCGCACAGTCCGCCAAGCCCAAGGTGTCGGCCAACGATCGAAGGGATCTAAAGCACTGTCCCGTGGCCACACTGCCCGCATCAAGGGGTGCAATCGTCATGAGCCCAGTCGCATTGACGCCTAAATCAACACAAAGTGCCAACAGGTCTTCTACTTCACTTGGGGCACACCCGGATTTTGAGCCCTCACCTGAGATATTCACCTGCAGCATCACTTGAGCACCGGGTGCGCGTTTGGCGATCTCGCGCGCTAAACCAGCAGAATCAACCGTCTGCCACACATCGATTATCGGCGCGAGTGAGCGCACTTTGTTCGACTGCACGTGGCCAATGAAGTGCAATGGCAGCGGCTTCACATCGGCGAACTTTGACACCGCCTCTTGGGCGTAGTTCTCCCCGACGGCGTCACAGCCACACGCAGCCGCAGCAATCGCAGCTTCTATGCCATGGGTTTTTGTGACCGCAACAATTCGAATTGTCGCCGCCCGCTCAGCTCCAGCTACGGCAACAATCTCCGAGCGGACACGCTCGTAATTTTCCGCGACCTGCGCGGGGTTGATCATCGGCAGTTACTTGAGGAACGACGGCACATCAAAGTCGTCGTCATCATCGCCGTCACTTGGGCCATCGTTATCACTGAAGATGTCCTTCAGACTTGAGCTCGGCTTTTCGCTAACTGCGCGCAGTGTTGAGCGGCCACCAGAAGAAGCTTGGCCACCATCCCAACGCTCAAAGCCAGCTGCGATGACAGTGACCTTGACCTCGTCGCCCATTTCATCGTCGACGACCGTGCCAAAGATGATGTTTGCATCAGGATGAGCAACCGCATGAACAATTTCGGCGGCTTCGTTCATCTCGAACAAGCCCATGCTTGAAGGACCAGTGATGTTGAGCACGATTCCGCGTGCTCCATCAATCGCAGCTTCAACCAGCGGCGATGAGATGGCAGCCTTGGCTGCAATAACTGCCCGGTTGTCTCCACTTGCCTGGCCGATTCCCATGAGCGCTGAACCAGCGTTTTGTAGGACCATCTTCACGTCGGCAAAGTCGGTGTTAATGAGGCCTGGTGTGGTGATGAGAGTGGTGATGCCCGAGACGCCCTGCATCAGAATTTCGTCTGCCATCTTGAACGCATTGATCACACTGGTCTTGTCATTGGACATCGAGATCAGTCGATCGTTGGGAATCACAATGAGGGTGTCCACTTTTTCTTTCAGTTTCTGGATACCAGCTTCAGCCTGTGTGGCGCGACGGCGACCCTCAAATGCAAACGGTCGAGTTACAACGCCAATTGTGAGTGCCCCCATCGCCTTAGCAATTTCTGCGATTACGGGCGCAGCACCTGTTCCGGTTCCGCCACCTTCACCAGCAGTTACGAACACCATGTCGGCTCCAGAGATCATCTCTTCGATCTCGTCGCGATTTGCTTCAGCAGCCTCGCGACCCACTTCTGGATCTGAACCCGCCCCGAGGCCACGGGTCAACTCGCGACCAATGTCTAACTTCACATCGGCGTCACTCAAGATGAGTGCTTGCGCATCGGTGTTGATCGCAACAAACTCAACGCCGCGCAAACCAGCGTCGATCATTCGGTTGACTGCATTGACGCCACCGCCGCCAACGCCGATGACCTTTATCACTGCCAGATAGTTCTGTGGTGCGCCGCCCATTGGCGAAACCTCCGCTTCTCGGTTTGGTTATAGATGTTTCCACATCCAGCGAGGCCACATGCGCACCTAACTCTGGAAAAGCCGAATTCTGGTGAACCTGAATATGGGCTATTTGACGACTACCTCACCTGCAGAAACATCAATTAAGACCAGCTTTTCGGACTCAGGGCGTCTTAACACCACAACGACCGAAATCAATTTCTGACGAATGTCATTAGGGGCACCAAATTTGATCAGGGCCCCCGATTGCAGGCTGAGGGTGATATCGCCCGCGGTGGTCACACCAAAGCGGGCAACTTTTGAGGCCAGCTCGTCGGGCATGGACATCGATAACTGCGCAGCCGCGGTGTACTCATCGGGAGCAACACTCCCGGGAGCCACATTCGGCGCGAGTCCCGTAACTTCGAGATACCCGGTGGGCTGTCCGGTCGTGACTGCTAAAACACGCCCTTCTTCATCAATGATTCGAAATTTTTCATCGGTACTGCGGAACCACACTCTTGGTGTGCGTTCTGCGATATCAATCACAACCGTGTTCGGAAACTTGGTGTCAATTGATGCCTCTCGTACCCAAGGGTCACCTTCGAGAACCTCTAATGCAGGGCCTGTATCCAAAGTGAGGATTGCATCACCTTTCAGCATCTTGGTTACTTCATCAAGAGTCTTTTGATTCGTGTAAGTGACACCTTCAATGCGCACTGTGGAAACCGACAGCAGCGGTGTTGTAGCGACAACGACGATTCCGATCGCCACAAATCCTGTGGCTAGCGCAAGTGCCATCCAAGCAATCGATCTGCGACCCCGTTTACGCCTTGGGTCAAAGCGGCGTAACAGCCGTATGAAAAAGCCACCAGCAACAACTCGTACTTCTGTGGCTTCAGTGTCGTCCCGGTTCGCGCCACCACCACTGAGTGTTGTGTCATCAAGATAGACAATGTCGCCTGCGGGGTTAGTTGAGCCAAGGCGGAGTGCGGAGTTATCTGCAGGTTCGGTTGCGATGGGCACGGTCGCCGATGGATCGGGCGCATCAGACACAGCCGGACTCGGCGCATCAGACACAGCCGGACTCGGCGCATCGGGCACAGCCGGACTCGGCGTTGGTTCATCATTAGCAACCGTTTTCGCACCAGCAACTGGAGTGTTGCCGAATACCGCTGAGAGTTCTTCCAACACTTCTGGGGAAATGTCGGAAGAAGAATCCACAAGGTTGTGTTCAGAATCTTCGAAATTGGTCATGGTGCGATGCTTAAAAAGTCAAGACAAGGCTTACACAGCACCGCCGGCTGCACTGGTCATGTCTGCAGAAAAGCCCACAAGCCGAATTTCGCTGCGTAGCTCAATACCAGCTCGGTCCTGCACCTCTTTACGCACGTATGCCATGAGTTTGACCACATCGTTAGCACTGCCTTGTGGATCTGCCTGAATGAAATTTGCATGCTTGGCAGACACCTCTGCGCTACCAATTCGGTGGCCGCACAATCCGAGACTGTCGATCAGTTCACCCGCTGAGAGTTCACCAGGGCGGGGGTTAACAAAAACGGATCCCGCGTTTTGCCCACCGGGCTGGTGTTCGCGGCGCCAATGAACAATTTCGTCAATCGTCTGTGATGCCTCGGATGGATTGCAAGCGGTGACACTGAATATCGCATCGATAATGAGTTCGGTGGGGCGGAGTCGACTCCCTCGGAATCGAAGCTCGAGCTCATGACTATCAACTTGGGACAAGGTGCCCGCGATGATGTCAAAGAGACTCACACGCACCAGTGAGGCAGCGATATCGCTACCGTGACCCCCGGCATTCATGCGCACAGCTCCCCCAACCGTGCCTGGCACACCAACTGCCCACTCGAGTCCACAAAAGCCAAGTGCTGCACTGCGCCGTGCAAGCACCGGCAACAAAGTGTTGGCACTCACTCGCAGTTCTGGCGCCGATACCGTCGCGTCGACCACTTCGAGAACCTCTGATAGCGCATCGGTGAAAACAGCAAGGCCTTCAAAGCCGGCATCGGCAATCAAAAGATTGCTTCCACGGCCCACAATCAAGATCGGGCATTGCGTCGCCTTTAGAAATTCCGAGATCTCTTCCAGATCGTGAGTCCCCCTCGGATGGACCGCAGCTGCAGCCGTTCCACCAACTCGATAAGTGGTCAGCGTTCCGAGTTCGGCGTCAAATTCAACCCGCGAACCAAAGTGGTGTTCGGCGAGCTTGCGGTCAATCACTGCTGCACCTTTGCGATCAGCTGTGTCGGGAAGTGCTCGATATCGCCACAACCCATAGACACGCAAACATCGCCCTCACGCAACTCGGCCGCAACAGCATCCACGAGTTCATCGCGTGACTCAATGTATTGAATCTTGGTGTCTGGATTAGCACCGAGGACAGCGTCGACAACAAGCTGACCCGTGACTCCCTCAATAAAGGTTGTTCCCGAGGAATACACGTTGTTGATGTAAACGATGTCAGCAGCTTTGAATGCATTGGCGTATTCATGAGAGATCACCGCCATGCGATTAAAACGATTCGGTTGAAATACCGCAATTAATCGGCCTTCAATTTGTCGGTCAGCACGCATCGCCCCAAGCACCGCTGCGATTTCTGCGGGCAAATGGGCGTAGTCATCTACTAGCTCAGCACCGTTTGCTTGACCCCGCGCTTCACATCGCCGCAGTGCACCTTGGTATTTACTTAAAGCCTTGACGGCAATGTTTGGATCCACTCCAAGTTCGCAGGCGAGTGCAAAAACACCGAGTGCATTTGCCGCATTATGAGCACCGATCACGTTCAAGGTCACCGAGTGAGTGCCGATCAAAGCATTCTGAACACGAAACTGCACTTGTCCCCCGCCGAGGGTCAGTCCCGAGCCCTTGTAGTCAGCGCGTTCAGAAAAGCCACACGTGGTAACTGCCATGCCATTAGCAATTTCAGCAAGGTTCGGATCGTCAACATTCACAACCGACTTACTTGACGCCTGAATAAATGCGGCAAAGCTTTCCTTTATCGCATCAAAGCTTCCAAAATGATCCAGATGGTCGGTATCAATGTTTGTGACCACAGATGCATAAACGGGTAATTGGGAGTGTGTGCCATCACTTTCGTCGGCCTCGACTACGAAGTACTCCCCACCCGACCACCGCGCGCTCGTCAGTTCATCTGACCCACTGACAAAACCCGGAATGTCCCCACCGATTAGAAACGAAGGATCCATGTCGGCTTCAGTCAGTACGAACGCGAGCATTGCCGAAGAAGTTGTTTTACCGTGCGTGCCCGCAACCGCCACAGCTTTCGCGCGAGCGCACACACCAGCGAGCATTTCTGCTCTCCGTACGCGCGTTACGCCCTTTGAACCAGCGGCTTCCCATTCGATGTTGCTTTCGGGGATGATGCTTGAAGCCACCACATAGTCAGCCCCATCTACCGCCGTTGCGTCATGACCGATCAATACTGCGACACCGGCTCGACGCACACGATCCAGAACTGGCAAATCTCGCAGATCACTTCCCGTCACATGGTGACCCATTTCGGCGAGAACCGTAGCGAGTGCACTCATTCCGGGCCCGGCAACGCCGATCACATGAATGCGTCGTCTTTGTGAGAGATCAACTGGGTTCATGATTCACCCTCATTCACGGAGCCCGACTCGGCAACCGTTGCAATCAGTCGTGCAAGTGAATCAGATCGATGTTGAGCCCCTAGCTCCCGCGCATTACGGGTTAGCTGCTCTCGGCGTTGGTGGTCCCTGCGGAGTGCTTCAATCTCTACGGCGAGAGAGCGTCCAGTCAAATCTGACTCCTCAAGCACCACCACCGCATTCTCTGCTGCCAACAACTTGGCGTTGTGCAGTTGATGGTTATCTGCTGCCTGGGGCCATGGAACAACAATTGCGGGAACTCCAACAGTCACAACTTCTGCAAGGGTCGATGCGCCAGCCCGCGTGATCAGTACATCGGCTGCCGCCAGGACATCGACCATGAAATCTTCGTAACCAACCACGGTGTAGCGCAAGGAGCCGAGTTCGGGCATGCGGTGAGATTCAAGGAAGCGCGCACCAGCAACATGTCGAAATACGTACTGTCCGGCGGTGTTGGCACCTTGATCCAGAATCTCCGTAGCGTCAACAAATGCATCATTGATTGCTTTTGAGCCCAGAGATCCACCCACTGCAATAACAAAGAATTCATGCGGTTCAACGCCGAGTCGTTCACGCGCAGCATTCGCTGCGGCAGGCCGATCAAGTTTGCGCAGTTCTCTTCTCACGGGAGCACCGGCACGAACCGCATGCGGCAGAGAAAGATCGTTACCTGAGACTGCCGTTGCAACAGCTCGCCTCGCAAGGATGCGTGTCGCCAGACCAGGAGTCGCTTCGTAACACACAACGACCAATGGGATTCCTTTGAGAACTGCAGCCAAGCTGAGCGGCACCGATGCATATCCACCGACTGCAACGACCGCCTGAGGTTGGTTCGCCTTCACCCAATCAAGACTTCGTTTGAGTGAAACAAGCAGACGCGGAATCATCTTTAAGTTGCGCACAATGCCGTCCAGGCTTAGCGAACGCTGCAGACCACTAACTGGAAGAAAACTCGCTGTCACACCTGTTGGCGGCAATAACCGAGTTTCGATACCTCTTTCAGTACCGAAGTAATGAAGCTCACTTTTGTCGTAGCCGATGTCCTGGAGGGACTCAAATATTGCGATCGCAGGGACAACGTGTCCCGATGTGCCACCTCCAGTGACGACTATCAATCGACCGCCCTCGCGGACCACGCGCTTACCCACGCAAATATCGTGACACGCATTGCACCGCGGGTCAGGACACCCGCATATTTCGTGCAACCTGTAACAACAAACCAATCGCCGTCATTGACACCAGCAACGAGCTTCCACCGTAGGAAATCAACGGCAGTGTGAGCCCTGTAACGGGGATCAAACCAGAAACACCTCCGATATTGATGATTGCTTGAATCACAAACCAGAAAGTGATGCCGCCTGCAAGAAGTGCGCTGAAGTGGTCACGAGCACTGATCGCGGCTTGGAAGCCGAAGAATGCAAGGGCAAGGAATCCACCCAGAATTACAACCACACCGGCCAAACCAAGTTCTTCAGCAATGATCGCAAAAATGAAGTCACTATGCGCGAGCGGGACATAGCCCCACTTGCCAGTGCCTTGACCGATGCCCGCACCAGTGACCCCACCATTCGAGATTGAGAGGATTGACTGGTACACCTGATAGGCGTAATGCCCTTTGTTGTCTTCCAGATTCAAAAACGCTGTGAACCGCATCCGACGTCGATCATCGGTCATTGCCAAAGCCACACCAGCAAGCCCAGACATCAATGCGACACCAGCAACATTGCGTGCGCGAATGCCCGCCATCATCATCACGCCGATCATGATTGCCGCAAACACAATCGCTGTACCGAGGTCTTTTTGGATGAAGCTCAGAAAAGAGGCAAATCCCATGATTGCTAGGCACGGAATCATCGTTCGCTTGATGTCATGAATTTCTTTCTGACGTCGCTGAAGGATGTCTGCACAGTAAAGAAGTACTGCAAGCTTCAGAATCTCTGAAGGCTGAATTGTGAAAGCCCCAATCCCGATCCATGCCCGCGCACCGTTCACCGAAATGCCCATCGGCGAGAATGGAGCCAGCATGAGCAGGTAAGAAACAAGCAGTAGTGGGCCTACGAACTTGCGCCACGCTGTGTACGGCGTTCGGTAGGCGACCAATCCACAAATCAAACCAAAGCCCGCCCAAATGCACTGACGGATAAAGAGTCTCCACGGAGATTCACCTGCGTGCAGTGAGGTCACCGAAGAAGCTGAAAGAACCATCACCAGCCCAAGCATCACAAGCACTCCCGCAGCCATGAGGATTGCATAGAAGGCCATACTTGGAGCGTTTGTTGCAAGATTGCGCTGCTTGATGAGTCCAACCTTGTCAAGCATCTCGCGACGGCGATCGGCCACCGTGCGGTACGGTGCCGCTGGGCGGTAAATCTCACCTGTGACATCAAAGATTGGTGTGCTCACTTTTATTTCTCCTTGCTTTGCTGACTCAAAACTTCACGCACGCAACGAACAAAGTCATCACCGCGCTCGCTGTAATTGCGATACCAGTCAAAACTTGTACAAGCTGGCGAAAGAAGAACTGTGTCGCCATTAGTTGCTAAGGCACGTGCCGTACGGACTGCATCAATCATCGAATGAGCCGGGTGCACTTCGCGGATACCTTTGAATGCCGCAGTGAGGGCCTCGATGCCTTCACCGGTAGCCACAACTGCTTTGATGTGGTCGGCTTCGTGCGCAAGCTCACCAAGATCAAGATCTTTGTTGCGGCCCCCCGCGATCAACACAACCGATGTAAACGAGCGGATCGCAGCCCGTGCCGCATGAGGTGATGTTGCTTTTGAATCGTCGTACCAGGCGACACCGTTGTCATCGGCGATGAACTCAATCCTGTGGTGAGGCGGTGTGAAGTTCCGTAGCGCACCTTCGGCATCGGCGATACTCGCCTGCCCAGATTCAATTGCTAATGCACATGCAGCCAATGAATTATCAATGTCGTGAGGAAGTCCACGCCACATTTCTGCAACACTCACGATTGCCTCGCCCCGCGCCATCAATGCTCCAGATCCGACCGAATACTCCCCACCCAAGCCGAATCCAACTTTTCTTCCCATAACACTGGCTGCGAAGTTTGCAATCTCTGGTGTATTTGCTGGGTAGACCACGACATCACTTGCGAGATTGTTACGCCAGATCTGCTCCTTGGCGGCGCGATACGAGGAGAGCGAATCGTGCCAGTCAAGATGATCCGGCGAAAAATTCAGCCAAGTCGCTGCCGTAGCACGGAATTTCTTGATCGTGGCCAGTCGAAAGCTTGAACACTCCACCACGAACACATCAACATCCTCGCGATCAATGGCTTCCACTAGAGGAATGTCAGTGTTGCCCGCTTCCACCACCGTCTTTCCCGATTCGCGAACAATCTGCGCAGTGAGAGAAACAGTTGTGGTCTTACCATCTGTTCCGGTTATCGCGATCATTGGGCGTGAGCCACCTACACGCGCACTCTCCCACTCATAGGCAAGATCGAGTTCGCTCACGCAGTTTTTTTCTTGTCGTGCAGCCTGAATGCGCACGGGGTGCGACTCACGTAGTCCTGGAGCTGGGACAACAAAATCGCACTCTGCCACAAGAGCACTGATGCGCTCATCTGTTGGCGCAAACTCAACTTCAACACCGAGGCTCTCTGCGGTTGATCGGTTTTCGGTGGTTTCACGGTCATCCAAACAAATGGGTGTGTATCCACGTTTTGACAACGCACGGATCACACTTGAACCAGTGATCGCGAGCCCGTACACCAACACCTTTGACATCAACGCACCTGATTAGTGAAGTCACCGATAAACAACGCGAGTGCAGTAGCAACACAAATGCCCTGGATGATCCAGAAGCGGATAATCACGGTGGTCTCTGGCCATCCGGACAGTTCAAAGTGATGATGGACAGGTGACATCTTGAACAAACGGCGCTTACGTCCTGAAGCCTTGAACACACCCATCTGAATCGCAACCGAGCCCGCTTCAATCACGTTGATACCGCAGATCAAGGGCAACAGCAGATGTGTATTCGTGGAAACTCCGAGCATGCCGAGGGCTGCGCCAATACCAAGTGCCCCAACATCACCCATGAATACCTTCGCAGGCGCAGCGTTGTACCAGAGGAAGCCACCGCACGCTCCCGCAAATGCCGCCGAAAGAACGGCAAGGTCGAGTGGATTTACGAGGTTATAGAGATCGGGATTTCTAAATGCCCAATACGAAATAACTGTGAAGGCAAGGAATCCAAAGACACCGGATCCAGCTGCAAGACCGTCTAGGCCATCGGTTACGTTCACAGCATTGGCAGTGCTCCAAACCATGATTGCGGTCCAGATCACCCACACCCACCACGGCAATTCCCAACCAGGTGAATCAGCTCGCGTGAATGAAAGTGTGCGGCTTACTCCTGTTGACATGGTCAGCCATGTGAGACAAATAACTGAAAGGCCGAGTGTTATGTAGCCCTTCTTCTTCCACAGAATTCCGCGGTTGTGAGACTTGACCACCTTCATGTAGTCGTCAAGAAAACCCATCACTGCCATGATGAGAATCGTCACCCAGATGATCATCGCTTGATCCGAAAATGCGATTCCGTCACGGAGCATGTGTGCTGCGAGCCATCCGATCAATGCCGCAATGATGATCGCGATGCCACCCATGGTCGGTGTCCCCTGCTTGGACATGTGGTGCTCGGGACCGAGATCTTCCTTGCCAAGAATTGGCTGACCTTTGCCCTTGTTGCGGAAAAAAGTGATCACACCTTTGGTCCCCAACAACGAAAGCACCATCGCAGTGGCTCCAGCAATGAAAACTGCGATCATTTCCCAGCCCCCAGAATTCTGCGTGCGACTGCCGCATCATCGAACTCGGTGACTAGGCCGGCGATCTCCTGCGTTGTCTCGTGGCCCTTGCCAGCGATCACCACTACGTCACCGCGCACGGAGGCAGCAATGGCCTCAGCTATCGCCTCTTCGCGATCCAAAATCTGTGTAACAGGAGCAGCAAGGTTCTTTGCCGAGATACCAGCCATAATCTGATCGATAATCGATGATGTGTCCTCGCTGCGTGAGTTATCCGCGGTCAGAATCACTCGGTCAGCTAGCTGTGATGCAACTGCGCCCATTGGGCCACGCTTGCTTGCATCCCTGTCACCGCCACAGCCAAAAACCACTGTCAGTTTTCCTTGGCTCCCCATTGAAGTGCGGACTGAAGTGAGGACTCGGTCGAGTGCATCAGCGGTGTGCGCGTAATCAACCAGAACGACAATCCCTCGGTCGTTAGCAACTGGCTCTAGACGTCCTCGAACTGGCCGCATTGAGCTAAGTCCGTCAGCAATTGCATCAATCCCAATTCCAAGCTCACGAGCTGCAGTGGCGGCACCAAGCGCATTCGCAAGATTGAACGTTCCTCCCATTGGTAGATGCATTGCAACGCCAGACCATGTGAATCGCACTGAGTCCGGCCCGACGACGACATCAGTTGCATCACTCAATCCGAAAGCCACAGCAGAAGCCCCGAGCACATCGAGTAATTGCTGACCGTGAACATCATCACGGTTGATTACTGCGCGATCCGTCATCCCGGTAGTGAACAAGCGTGCCTTAGCGGCAAAGTAGGCCTCAACCGTGCCGTGGTAATCAAGATGATCGATTCCAAGATTGGTGAAGATTCCGACTGCAAACCTGGTTCCAAGGACACGATCTTGATGTAGCGCGTGTGACGACACTTCCATCACGTATGCCTGGCCACCGTCTTCGTGCCAAGACCTCAAGGCACGCTGTAGATCAGTGGCTTCAGGTGTCGTACGCACTCCACTCAATGTCCCGGCTACCTGATTACGCACATCTGCCGCTGAGAGAATCGCCCCGAGCATGTAAGCCGTGGTGGTCTTGCCGTTTGTTCCGGTAATTCCCACGACCTGCAGTTCATGTGACGGAAAGCCGTGTACCGCCGCTGCCGAAAGAGCCATACAACGTCGAACATCTGCAACTCGAAGCTGTGGTGCGTCTATCGGCAACAAGCGATCAACCATCAATGCAACTGCCCCAGAACCGAGCGCCTCGGCCGCAAAGTCGTGTCCGTCAGCGGAAGCCCCACGAACACAGCAGAATAATGATTCGGCAGGAATGTTGTTTGTGGTGTGGCTGACATCCAAAATTCGTACGTCTCCACCTGAGTTTGTGGCTTCAAATCCCGCAAGTCTCGGTAGATCAACGATTGAAATCGGCATCAGTGTCCCACAACTTCAACATTGGCTGGACAACCATCATGATTTGTAGTCGGCTGAATTTGCAGTTCACGAATGGCAACTTGAGCCAAGCGTGCGAATGCGGGTGCTGCAGCGGTACCACCAAAACGGTCCTGAGAACTCGGATCTGGTTCGTCAATTGAAACCAAGATTGTTACTTCAGGGTTATCCGCTGGAAAGAAACCCACAAATGATGCGAAGTATTTACGGCCACCGTCGTTTGTGTTGTAGGTACCGTTTTGTTGCACCTTGTATCCCGTACCGGTTTTGCCAGCGACATTCATTAGTTCAACTTGGGCGCGGGTTCCAGTACCTAAACACACGACGTCTTTCATGATTGACAGCATCATGCTTGAAGTGTCTGGGGTGAGCACTCGGTGCGTCTCTGAAGGTGCCGTGTCCTTAACGTTCCCATCACCGTCGATTGTGGCTTTGACAAGTTTTGGTGCCACGTATTCTCCACCATTGGCGATGACGTTGACCGCCGCGACCAACTGCAGTGAAGTCGATGCGAAACCGTAACCATAAGCAACTGTCAGCTTCTCCGTGCCTCGCCAGTCCTCAACATCACGCAATAGACCCGCGCTCTCGTTGGGGAAATTGAGATCGGTCTTTGCTCCAAAACCGAAAGCCTTGATGTATGAGTAGAGCGTCTCAGTGGGGATTTCCTGGCTGATCAGAACGGTTCCAAGGTTCGATGATTGAGTAAGAATCTCGCGCACAGTCATCTGCTGAAGGTCATGAGGGAAGGCGTCACGAATGGTGAAGTCATCGAATCGCTGCCATCCCGGAACCGAGAACACGCTCTTATCAGTTACACGGTTTTCGTTAATTGCTGCCGCAACACTGATTACTTTTGCGACCGAGCCCGGTTCGTACGCTTCAACCGCTGACAAGTTACCTGGCGAAGTTGTGTAAGTGCCTGAGTCCAGTCGGCGGATACTCGAAATCGCATAGATCTCACCAGTCTTTGAATTCATCACAATTGCGTTTCCACCACGAGCCTTCAGCTCGGCGACACGTTGCAACAAGGCTGCATCGGTCTGGAACTGCATCGACCTGTTAATTGTGAGCACGAGATCTTGCCCAGCTTCGGGCTCGCGCACGATTGATCTGGTGGACGGAATTGAACGCCCGTCACTGTCGCGCTCGATCACTTGTCGGCCATCAACGCCCATCAGCACTTCATCGAATTGTGATTCGAGGCCTGATGTTCCGATGCCATCAGGATCGGTGCGACCAATGATGTTGCGTGCAACTTCTCCGGCCACGACACGAGTTGGCTCTGAATACGAATAGATCCCAGCGAGATTGAGTGCCGTAACTGCCTCAGCCATGTCGTCGTTTAGTTGTCGTGCTACATAAACAAAGTTGTCGTCAGTTGCAGCGAGATCTTTGGCGAGGGCTTTTTCTTCCTTGGGAGTCAGGCGAAGCACCGATGCAAGTGTCGAAGCAGTTGTGATGGGATCAACAACATAAGTTGGGTCCGCAAAAATGGTCACACTCGGCACCGACAGTGCAAGTTCGTTACCGTCACGATCAAAGATCACACCACGGTCAGCTTTAATTGTGTTGTTACGCAACCGCTGATCGAGGCTCGCCTGCTGATAATGATCAGCCTTCACCACTTGCAGATAGCCGACTCGCAAGAAAACAACAAACAGCAAAGCAAAACAAACAAAGAACGTCTTTTTCATTCGCTGCTGAGTGAGTAGTTCTCGCCCCGTTTTTGCTGCTCGTGGCGCGGACTGAGTTGCCTTACGAACCGACGGACGGCCTGGTGTCACCGGGCGACGCTTGCGCTGAGCCGTAGCGCGGGCAGCAGACCTGGTCGATGCTGGCACTTTTGCATTCCGTAATGCACGTGCTTTGCGATCTGCCATTGAGGAATTGCGATCGGACACTCAGCCCCTGCCCTTCAGCGTGAGCTTGATGTGGCCAAATTCATCGAGAGTTGAGGAAGGCGGATCCGCAAACCGCGCATCCATGCCGCTGATTGCTTCGTCAACAACCGCCACTACCGACTTCTCTACAGTGAGGAACTTGATTGATGGCGCGAGAAGCATCATGGATTTCTCAGCAGCGGTGCGCAATACGTCTGGAGCGTGCAACATTGCACGTTCTTGGCGCAACTCCTCGTAGTGATCACGAGCCATGCTCACGGTTTTGTTCAATTTGTCGAGTTCCATTTGCCCACTTGCGATATTCGCCTCGAAGGCCACGATTCCAATGAAGGCGAGACACAGTCCACCCACCAGTGCAAGGGCCCGTCGTGCGGCAATCGCATTTCCAGTACGTATGAGCGTGAGTTGTGGGCGACGTGATGGTGCTTCAACCTCTTGATCGAGGTGCTGAAGTGAATCGTTGCGCAGCGGCATAGCCATCAGAGGCCCTGCGCCTTCATCAGCTTCTCTGCTGCGCGTAGTCGAGCAGATGTTGATCGAGGATTTTCCTTCTGCTCATGTGTCGAGGCCTTGGCTGCTACACGTACACGCTTCAGGGTCGGCATAGCACCACATCCACAGGGCAAACCAACTGGGCAAGTGCAACCGCCCGACTCCGCCGCACGCAGAACTGATTTGGCGATTCGATCCTCACCTGAGTGATACGAAAGAACAGCAATGCGGCCACCTGGGGTGAGTGAATCAACGGCCTGTAACAGAGCGGGCTCGAGTATCTCCAGCTCTGCATTGACTTCGATGCGCAGAGCCTGAAAAGTCCTTTTCGCTGGGTTACCACCACGGCGCCGTGCCGGTGCTGGAATTGCTGAGGCGACAATCGCTGCCAGTTCAGTGGTCGTTCGCACGGGGCGCGCAGCCACAATTGCGCGAGCGATTCGTCCAGCAAAGCGTTCATCTGAATGCTCGCGGATGATGCGCTCCAGATCGGCAACTTCGTATTCATTAACAACTGCGGAAGCAGAACGCCCTGCCGAAGTATCCATTCGCATATCAAGCGGAGCTTCGGTGCGATAGCTGAATCCACGCTCGGCTGTGTCGAACTGATGTGACGAGACGCCGAGATCAAACAGAACCCCACTGACACTTTCAATGCCTTGGTTGCTCAGTACCTGAGCAAGTTCATCAAATCGCGCACGCACCACTCGTGCTCGGTCACCATAAGTTGCCAGCCGAGCAGAAGCCGCTCTGATCGCATCTTCGTCCTGATCAATTCCTATGACACAAAGCTGTGGGCATGCATCGAGAATCGCCCGTGTGTGACCCGCTCCACCAAGAGTCGCATCAACTACCCAGCCAGCAGGAACAGTCTTAAAGAGCTCGATGATCTCATCGACCATCACTGGCTGATGACTGAATGACTCAGCGGACATTGTTCTGGGCGATGCAATCGGCACCGAACGCAGACTCGAAGACGTGGGTCGCTGCACTGCAGCCCCCCGGTTGGCTGATGCCGCCAGGATTTCTCCCCTGAACGTGCGAAACGGAAGCGGGCGGAGTATGGGCTGTCCGTTTTGCCAACCGAAGGACTGCATTGCAGCGGGCCCTCCAGCAATTGGATAGATGCTGATGTGTGTCTTTGGTTTGCTGTGTGTTCGCAGAATCGACATTGCTCATACGGCCCTATTGCCCACCGTTGATGGCGGTGTCGTTTCCTGCGATCTGTCCAGTGCCTTGAGCGGTCATCCGCTCGTGGCGCGATGGTTCCCAAATTTCGATGCGATCGAATGATCCGGCAACCACGACTTTTGAATTGAGAGCTAGACCTGCGTATTCACGCATCCGCTCGTCAAGAGTGATGCGACCCTGCGCATCAATTGCGACTTCAAGAGTGTTGGCAGCGAGTGCGCGTTGGAAACTGCGATCGAGCTCACCACGGCGAACTTTCGCGAGTGTGTCTTCCACGACGCTTTCAAAGGTTTCAACCGTGAGGACGTCAATGCACTTGTCCTGGCCGAAGGCGACATAACACCGGGGTTCGAGGCGGGGACGGAACGAGGCAGGTACAGCTAGGCGACCCTTGGGGTCGAGCTGCCGCTCGTGCGCTCCGACAAACACAACTTCCTCCGCTCAAGTGGGCTCCACTCGGGCTTTGGACCGCTCCACTGCCCCCCACTGGTCCCCATTCTTATCCCCATTTACCCCCTATGTCAACCATTTTCCCCCACTTAACTCCACTTTCTGGGATCGCACACCCCAAGGAATTGGAACTGGATTGATAAAACCCAATAAATACAAGGGATTCCGGGGCTTATAACGCTCCGCGGATGGGGGGAGTGGGGCTTCGGAACTAGAGACGCTGCAAAAGGGCGCGCATCGATGCGAGCAGCGCGTCGCGCTCTGTCTGCACCGGAACATGGGACGCAATAAGACGTTCGTGGTCGGCGCCACTTGCGCCCATCACAGCCGCAAATCCATCCAACCGCAATGCGGTGTAGGCGCAGCACTGAAACCGGGCACCATTGCGATTGCGGCGTTGGCTGATTCCAACCACCTTGCCGCCATTACACATCACTTCGCCAGGCCCCTCGCTAACGAAACAAATCTTTTGCCCTAGCGCATCCGTGCGCAAAGCACCTTCGACAACTTCGAGATTGGTCAGGCTCGGATCCACCGCCGTAATCGCATCCCGCCACAGTTCCCCAACCCAAAGAGGCGCGACACGGACATCGTCGGTCCAAAGTGAATCTCCTGCAGGTATGACTAGATCAATCCATACGACATCGCCTGCCGGTAGCCAAACTGCTCCCCCGCCCGAATTGCGACGCGTGACATCGATACCGAGTTGCGCAGCGAGCCCTTGATTCAAGTCCGAATCGGGTTGATGAGACCCGAGCACAACGGTGTCATGGGCGACGTTCAAGATCCATGCAGAGCGCTCGGGTTTTTCTAACAGGTCGGCTGCGTGGAAGTCAGCTACCGAACCATTCCAGTCATGAAAAACCCAAGACACGAATCGACGCGGATCTTAGGACGCTTGTGCCAGGTACGGCATCCACTCGTCGGGCACACGCGGCACAGTGAGGAAGATCCAGCCCAGTTCGCGCGGTGCAAAGGGCCTGGTTTCAAGACGCATTCCTGCTTCTTCAGGCGTTCGGTCACGCTTTTTCAAGTTGCAGGGTCGGCACGCTGCAGTCACGTTTTCCCATACATGCAGGCCTCCACGCGAACGCGGCATCACGTGGTCGATCGAATCGGCGCGCGCACCGCAGTACTGACAGCGGTGCGAATCGCGGGCGAAAATTGCATGGCGCGACATCGCGGTGCGGCGCTGGTATGGAACCTTCACTACATACCTGAGACGAATCACCAGTGGCGCCTTCATCGAGAAGCGTTCGGCGCGAACCTCATCGTCACCAGACTCAATCATGTCGGCCTTGTCAGAAAGCACGAGGCAGACTGCACGCCTAGCCGACACGATGCTCAACGGCTCGTAAGTTGCATTCAATACGAGCGCGTTTCTCATGGGTCAGCTCCTACTGTCCCAACCCCTGCACCATTGCAGGTAACTAATCACATCATCAGGCGACATTGCCGCATCTGGGCGTCCATATTGAGTGACCATACGAAAAGCAAGATAGTCGCTCGCGGGCAGGGGCAGAAATGGAACGCGGTGCCACCATCCCGGCGAGGCGAGTCTGAAGACCTGTTTAACTGCGGTGCGCCACAACCGCGGGCGCACTAGAACTCTTCCAACCACCCGCAAAACGCTCATTGATTTCAGGCGTCTCCGGAGAAGCGATCTTTGAGACGGCTGGAAGCAGATCTCGCATTGCGCAGACTCGCTGTGACATCAGCGAGTCCAACTTTGCTCATCTGACGCACTTGGCGCTCAATGACCAGGCCGCTAATCAGCATGATCAAAAATCCAACAAACGAGAGCATGAAATGAACCGGCAGTGCAGCAATCAAGACCACGAGACCAGCCACCATTCCCAGAACCGCCCAGCGAATGGTCTTTATTGAATGACGGTATAGACCTTTTGGCGAAACGACGTCGGCAAATCGTTGATCATCACGGAGTTGATCCTCAATTTGGCGCAGAATGCGCTCTTCTTCTTCGTTCAGTGCCACGGTCTCATTGTTTCACGCCCAAGGGGATTTCACAACGCAGCCCCCACATTTAATGGCTCGGTCAACGTCATGCGGACCTCGCCTAATGGCTCGGTCAACGTCATGCGGACCTCGCCTAATGGCTCGGTCCCCATGGACTCTCGCCGAGGTCGCGGCCGTGGCCCATGGCTGAGAGTGGACCAATCGATTTATTTCCGAACCTTTTGCGGATCTCATCGATTGCATCGGCTGCATCCATCCAATCTCCATCACTTGGCTCCGAATCAACTGTGTCAAGAGTCAACTGCACTTGGCTCTCGACAAAATTCGATACAGAAACACCAGCGAGTCGGACACCACGCTCAATCTCGCATTGGGGCAGGAGCCGATCCAACGCAGACACGATTGCCTGCCCCGTGGTCACAGCTGCTTCCGGTGTTAACGACCGCGTGAGATTACTGAAATCGCTATATCGAATCTTGAGGCTCACAGTTCGTGCGGCAACATCGGCTCGGCGAACGCGCGCTGCTACGGCATCCGATAAGCGCACGAGATGAGTGCGTAGTTCACCTAGATCAATGATGTCCTCGGTGAACGTTTCCTCGTGCCCAATTGATTTTGCATCGCGTGACGCAACAACTGGTCGTGGGTCAATGCCGCGAGCAAGATCAAACAGCTGACTCCCCGCTGCTTGGCCTAACGCGCCACCGAGGACTCGGCGCTCAAGCTGCTTCAAATCTGCAACCGATGCGACTCCGAAACGCTCCAGTTTCTCCACCGTGGCTGCACCTACGCCCCACAATGACCGCACGGACATCGGCTCAAGGAATGCGGATGCGTAATCGTCCGTCACTTCAAATACTCCGGGGCCATCAACGATCTGCCCATCGACAATCTTTGGTTTGGCTGCTCGTGAAGCCAACTTGGCAAGAAACTTATTGGACGCCACGCCCACGCAGCACACGAGACCGGTGTCAGCGAGAACTCGGTCGCGAATTTGCACGCCAATAGATGAGGCTTCACCAAAGAGTTGCACGGAGCCTGTCACATCAATGAACGCTTCATCGAGTGCGACGCCTTCGACTTCTGGACTAAAGGAGTTGAAAACTTCGTGTACTCGCTCGCTGTAATCCGCATAGAGATGCAAATCGCCGGGAAGAAACACTGCATTCGGGCACAGGCGTCTCGCTTGGGAGGAAGACATCGCCGAGTAAACGCCAAACCTGCGAGCCTCATAAGACGCAGCCGCCACCACACCGCGCGATCCAGTACCACCCACAACTACTGGGAGTCCGCGCAGGTCGGGTCGTCGCAAGAGCTCTACCGCCACGAAGAATGCATCCATATCCACGTGCAAGATGCGTTTCGGATCAGTATCAGCCACCATCAAAGCCTACGATTACCTTGTGCCAGAGGCAGACAAACCACTCTCAGCTTTACCGTCACGCGCCGCACGCGCTACCGCATTCACGAGCATTCTTCTTGGTGGGCTACTTGGTGGGTTGATGGGTTACTTACTAATCAACGTGCAATGTGAAGGCGACTGCCATGTCCAAAAGGGGCTCGCAGTATTCATCGGCTCGGTCTCGTTTGCAATTGGAATGAGCATTGTGGCGGTGCTTGGGCTACGCGCGGTAGGCGAATGGCGCGAAGCTCGGGATGCGTTTGATGACTGATCTGAGCGAAAACCTTGTGGCCCTCGCCGAGCAATTAGCACGTAATGCAGGGAGCCTTGCATTGGCAGGTCGCAAAAAAGGCCTCACCGAAGTCGACACCAAAAGCACCGCCACCGACATGGTCACCGAGTTTGATCGCGCCAGCGAAAGACTCATCGTTGATGGGCTCATCGAATCTCGCCCACACGATGCGATTGTTGGTGAAGAGGGCACGAGCCACGATGGAACATCAGGTGTTTCATGGTTTGTGGATCCCATTGATGGGACCACCAATTTTTTCTACGACCTGCCGAACTGGTGCGTTTCAATTGGGGCAAAAGATGCCGACGGAACCGTGTGCGGCGTGGTGTACATCCCCGCCCTTGATGAGATGTTCACCGCAACGCGTGGAGGTGGTGCATGGCTAAACGGTCAGGCAATCCACTGCGGCTCGATCACCGAGCTTTCCCAAGCTCTTCTCTGCACGGGTTTTAATTACGACTCGAACAATCGTGTGGCTCAGGCACGACGAATACTCAGATACATCGATAAAGTTCGTGATGTGCGTCGCTTTGGTGCTGCTGCGATTGACATGTGTTATGTCGCCTGTGGCCGCCTCGATGGCTACTACGAGGAGTATCTCTGGCCGTGGGACTACGTTGCGGCCGATCTAATTGCTCGAGAAGCTGGCTGCAGGACCGGTGATCTCACTGGCGCACCAATAAATAACCGCGATGTGCTGGTTTCCAATCCGACACTGTTTCCCCAATTGGTTACTCTCATCAGAGAGTCTGGAGGGGAATGATGGCTTGGGATTCGACACGAAAAGTTCCGTGGAAGCGCCTGACCAAAGAGTGGCTTGTTTATCTGGTCATCATTCTCGTGGTCTTCGCGTTGTTCTTTAGTGACAGCGTGAATGCGGGAACGTTTTTGGGTCTCGCTTTGTCGGGGCCGCTTTATGTTGGTTTCGGCGGCGTGATGGCGAAGTTCGGTTACGAACGCCAAAAGCTCATTCGTACCCCCCGCGCAACCCAGCCGACATCACGCCCCACACCACAACGCTCTCGTCCAGCTCCAACAAGCCGCACTGGAGCCCGCAAGGGGAACAAACGGCGATGACACAGCCTCTCGTGATGGCGCTCGATGCGGGCACCACTGGAGTGCGTGCACGTTTGATTCGTAAAGATGGCACCGCTGTAGCAAGTGCTTATCGTGAGTTTCCGCAGTACTTTCCTCAGCCTGGTTGGGTTGAGCACGATGCCAACGAGATTTGGGATGCAATCTGTGGCGTCATTGAAGAAGTAGCGCAACACGGCTCCCCCGTTGCCATCGGCATTACAAACCAGCGCGAAACGATTGTTGCTTGGAGTCGCGCAACGAGCCAACCCTTACACAGGGCAATTGTTTGGCAGGATCGTCGCACAGCGAATCGTTGCGAAAGCCTCGGCGCCCACATCGACCGCGTACGGGCAACAACCGGCCTCGTACTTGACCCATATTTTTCAGGCACCAAATGTGCTTGGCTGATCAATGAAGGTGGCGTACCAGTCAGCAACGATTTGGCATTTGGCACCATCGACTCTTGGCTCGTTTGGAAACTTTCAGGTGGCGCAGTTCACGCCACCGACCCGTCCAATGCGAGCCGAACAATGTTGTTTGACATCGGCAAGATGTCTTGGAGCGAGGAAATGTGCGCCCTTATCGGCGTACCTATCGAAGCGCTTCCACAAGTGCTGCCATCAAGTGGGATGTTCGCTACCACCAGCGGCGTTAAGGGCCTCGCCGATGGCACTCCGATTTCAGGCATCGCAGGCGATCAACAGGCTGCACTATTTGGGCAAACATGCTTTGCGGCAGGCCAAGCTAAGAACACTTACGGCACAGGAAGTTTTGTGTTGATGAACATCGGCAACCATCTACCGACACCGATGAGCGGGATGCTTACAACGGTTGCTTGGGATCTCGGCGATGGTCCCGTTTACGCACTCGAAGGTTCGATCTTTGTTACTGGTGCAGCGGTTCAATGGTTGCGTGATGGACTCCAGATCATTGAAAAATCAAGCGAGACAGAAGCGCTTGCTTTGAGTGTGCCCGACTCCGGAGGTCTCGTCTTTGTGCCTGCGCTGACTGGACTCGGCAGTCCGTGGTGGGACCCCGACGCGCGCGGCGGCGTCTTTGGGATCACACGCGGCACTACACGCGCACACTTTGCGCGCGCCGCAGTCGACTCGATGGTTTACCAAACTCGAGATGTCATTGACGCAATGAACACCGCCCTTGAGTCATCAGGAAGACCCACATTGATTGATCTTCGAGTTGATGGTGGTGCCTCAGCAATGAACTCGATGCTGCAAATGCAATCTGATCAGCTTGGAGTTTCCGTGCTGCGCCCTCGCGATCTCGAAACCACTTCACTTGGTGCTGCGTATTTGGCCGGGCTAGCAGTTGGGGTGTGGTCCTCGTTGGATGAGATCACTCAGAACTGGCATCTAGACAAACAATTTGATCCCGGGCCTGCAGCCCCCGGATACGAGCAGTGGCTTCGAGCCCTAGAGCGGGTTCGCCACTAAGCAAGAAGTGCTGCACCAATTGCGGCCGCGTGCTCTCCAAGTTGTGCCCCCACAACTCTTGGCAACTCCCTCACATTTGAGCCATACACATGATTTTGAAGTTTGCTGTTGAGGCACGGGATCAAGAGGTCGGCAACAGTTGCTACCCCACCGCCAACCACGATCAATTCGGGGTCGAGTGCGTAAACAATTGAGGCCAATCCAATACAAACTTGATCTGCGAAGTTGTCAATCACCGCGAGCGCAGAAGCCTCCCCAGATCTCGCAGCTTCAGCAAGACTTTCAGGCCTGAAACCTGCGTTATTTGCCGCCGCGCTCAATGCCGATCCAGATGCGAACAACTCCCAGCAGCCCTGACCACCACAAGCACACAGGGGGCCATTGCGCTCAACAGTCATGTGCCCGAGTTCGCCTGCATAACCATTCGCCCCGTGGACAATCCTTCCGTCAACTATCAGACCAATTCCAATGCCAGTTCCCAAGCTCACGCAGGCGACATTGTTAGCTCCCCGACCAGCACCGAGTGTCCACTCAGCGAGAGCGGCAGTGGTTGCATCATTGTCGACCGCAACTTTTGTGCCGACCTTCGCGGCAAGGAGTTCGGCAACATTTGCACGACTATCGAGACTCAGATGTGGTGACTCTCGCAACACACCGTGGCGATCAACCAAGCCAGCAATTCCGATTCCAAATGTTGGCGCCGAACCCGTTGCTTTCGCTGCGAGCTCGAGCATCATCGCTGCGACAACATCAATTAGCGCCGCACCATCGACTGTTTGGCGTCGCAGCTCATGTTTCACCGAGCCGTCAACTAAAAGTACCCCCAGGCACTTGGTGCCACCGACATCGACGCCGACAGCGGCGGTCACGATTCGAGCAGTGCCTTGAGTTCGCGCAATGTATTGACGATACGTACCTCAGCACGGCGCTTGATAAACCCCGGCAACGGGATCACGAGATCGACCGAAACGTCATAGGTCACCTTCGTGGTGTTCGGATCCTGCGACGTGAATGTATACGCGCCACCGATTGATCGCATGATGTCGCCCTTGACCATTTTCCACTCGAGTCGAGCTGGCGCGGCGGAATAGTCATACGCAAGCGTGTAGTGAGTGCTACGACCTAGCGCCGACGCACGGTACTCAACCTCGGTAGCGCGACCTTGCGCGTCGCGCTTATGCACTACTACTTCTTTAACGTCGTGCGCCCACTTCGGGTAGGACTCGTAATCGGTCGCCGCACTAAAGCAACGATCCAACGGTGCTGCAATGATCGCGGTCTGGGTTGCGGAGTCAGCCATGTACTAATCCTGCCCTACTCCGTCGTCATCTGCTGGACTTTTGCGACGGCGTGGACCAAAAGTGCCGTTGTTTGCAGTCCAGTGACCGTTCAATCCGAGGCCAAAAAGTGGAACGAGCACACCGAAAGCAAGAACACTCCCGGGCTTGCCGTCTGTGTTGGGTCGAGTAATCGCTCCAGCCACCCCGACCAAAACTTGGGAGGTTAAGCACCAGACCATGAGGCGCCGAATATTCGCAGGAGCCACGTTGTTGACCATGAAGTACAGCTCGGTCACCGAAATCTCATCTGTACGACTGCGCTGCACCGCGGTCCAGTAACCGAGCAAGAAGGCGAACACGCCAATGGCCGCAAGCCCAAGGTCAACTGCAACCACAATCGCCTTACTGGCATCACTGAACGTGATGGCCCCAAACAGAGTGACCGCGATAAATACACCGGTACCCATTTGGTTGAGTCGAACTTGCCAATCACTCATCGGTGCTCCAATCCACTCGCAGCGCATCACCCAGTCTGCGGGCCAGAAAATCGTATGAAAACTCTGCAACCGCTCGATCTCGAGACGCCTTGCCCATTGCTTGGCTATCGCTTTGTGAATCCAGCAGTGAATTAATGGCACGTGCCGTGGCAGAAGCGTCTTTAGGCTCGGCCATAACCCAACCGGTCACCCCATCAACGACGGCTTCGGCTGCACCACCACTTTCACCGGCAACTTGCGGCACTCCACATGAAGCCGCTTCAAGGAATACGATCCCAAAGCCCTCTTGCTCAAGCCCAAGCCAGCGATTCCTGCACATCATCGCCATCACATCGGCACTTCCATACAGTGCAGGCAAATCGTCATCGGGTACACGGCCCAAGAACTTCACAGGAGCAGCCAACTTGCTAGCCAGTTTTTCTAAACGTTTACGATCGCGACCTTTGCCGGCGATGACCAACTTGATCTTCGGGCGATCAACTGCCAACTCAGAAACTGCTTTGATGATGGTGTCAAACCCTTTTCGCGGCACCAATCGACTCAACCCAAGAATCATCTCGGCGTCTAATTCAATTCCCCAACGATTTCGCGCATCTTCTTTTTGTTCTTGCGTCAGTGGAATGAAGCGAGCCGTATCCACACCAGGTGGCACGATCGTGACCGGCAAATCACGCCGCGCAGCACGAATTGCTTCACGTGCCGGATATCCACCAGCAGCAATCACGTGTTCGGCATTTCGAAGAACACGGCCCAGTACTGCGCGGCTACCTGGCAGGCGTCCTGGCACTGTTACTTCCGCTCCATGCAGCACCACGTAATACGGAAGGTCGAGGTAAGGGCCGACAATTCCAAGCGGCACTGCAGGATCCAACACCACGAAATCAGCACCTACTCGATTTGCCATTTCGTTTATCTGACGCACCATCTTCGGACGCGGCAAGAGAACTTTTTCTTTGATGCGTTCGATGTGAAATGGCTGCTCAGCATCCCAATCGCTCGAACCTTCATACGGTGAAGTCAGGACCGCAAATGAATCAGGTGGAAGGCGGCGCCACCACTCCCACAACAGCGATTGAATTCCACCAATCTTGGGCGGAAAGTCATTGGTCACGAGGAGATGTTTCATGCAGGGTTCCGTCTGGTGCGCTGCAGTGCCCAAAGCGCATGTTCTGAGAGTATTTCATCTTCTCCACTCGCATAACGCTCAAGTGCATCCTGCGCGCGCGAATCCGACGGTGATGCTGCATTTCCAAGTGCAACAAGAGCATTACGACGCAACCACCTGGGGTCACGGTCTGCGATGTACAACGCATCAAACTCTTTCAGGAGTTCCTCATCAGACATCTCAAGCACTCGTAAAGCAGGCATCCATTCGCGTGAAGGAACTTTGATCTGCACAGGAACCGCAAAGCGCGTGTTGGGTGGGCAGGCGTCTTGGCAGTCATCACAGCCATAAATTCGCGTACCCAGCACATCGCGAAACTGTGGGTCTATTGATCCAGGCTTTTGCAGCACCCAAGACAAACAGCGCCGCGCATCAATCACTCCATCGGCCACAATCGCTCCAGTTGGGCATGCCTCGATACAACGCACACATGTTCCACAACCATCGGGTATGCGTCTTTTGGGAGCCTTAATGTCCGCTGTGGTTACTAAGCATCCAAGTACGAACCAACTGCCAGCGCCTGGCAAGAGGATGTTTGCATTTTTTCCGAACCAACCAAGGCCAGCGCGCCAAGCAACTTCACGGTCGACAATCGAATTGTCGTCAACGAAAACGACACCCTTGTAGCCCGCTTTCTTGATCCATTTCTGAACCCCACGCAACGCACTACGGAGTTCTTCATAAACCTCTGTGCGCGCATACTTCGCAATATGCATCTGAACACCTGGCTCGGGTTCGGTATCCGGCGAGTAGTACGGCCAGGCAGCGGCGATTACAGACTTTGCACCCGCATATGCGCGTTCAGGATCGGTAGACCGATCAGGATTTCGATATGTAAACCCAAGCGTGTCCGCAAGGCCAGCCTCTTTGCGCCGATAGAGCTCGGTACGAGCACGATCCAAGACCGAAGCATCGGTAACACCAAGATGCTCGATACCAAAGCTACGAGCGACCTCAACGAGTGCTTCGAACTCGATTGTTGCGGACTCAGACACCTGCCAAGGCTAGAGAACGCGCCCCAATGGGGCTCAGCCAGCCGATGTGTGGCGAATCTCTCCCATTAAACCTTCACGAGCAAGCACTCGAAGTGCCCGCTGCTGCTCGAAATCCAGCACTATCGCGCCTTGAGTGGAGTCGGCATCACCACAGAAGAAACTGACGATGCAATCGCTACAAGCGTCTGTGTGGCGGGCGGTGCAGGTGTCGCAGCTGATGATGAGTGGCTCGGTCATGAAGGCAGTCTGACCCGTGGGTGTATCGGAGTTGCCGCCTCAGGAATTGCTACAGGCGACAAAACCTTGCAATGCGGCGGTGGCCGCCCCTGAATCAATGGATTTGCGCGCCATCTCCAGCCCTGCGGTCAGGTCTGTGGCTACACCCACCACGCAAAGTGCGGCAGCCGCATTAAGGGTGACTATGTCGCGCACCGGCCCATCCTCACCGGTGAAAGTTCGGCGCACTATCGCAGCGTTATCCGCTGGGCTACCACCGCGAATTGAACTCAGTGGAGCGGTTTGGATCCCCAAGGCCGAGGGGTCAACCACGAACGAGTCGACCTTTTCGCCGTGCAGCGAGATGACAACACTGGGACCCGAGATGGCAAGTTCATCAAGACCGCCATCACCGTGCACTAGCCACGCGTTTTTGACTCCACGAGTTTGCAATGCCTCGGCCATCATCCGCGCAACCGATGCATCACGTACTCCAACGAGCATGTTTTCAATTGGTGCAGGGTTAGCTAAGGGACCGATCAAGTTGAAGATGGTGGGCACACCAATCGCGCGCCGCGCAGCTCCAACATGCTTGAAGGCGGGGTGAAATTTCTGCGCAAAGATGAAACCAAAGTTGCACGCTTCCACACATGCCACTACCGCATCAGGATTCAGTGCAATGTTGGCTCCAAGCGCTTCAAGTACGTCTGCTGTGCCGCAGCTCGATGACGCCGCCCGATTGCCGTGCTTTACAACCGGCACTCCGCATCCCGCTACGACGAGGCTCGCCATAGTTGAAACATTCACTGAGTGGGAAGCATCACCACCGGTACCGACAATGTCAATGGCCCGCGATTGGATCGCTGCACTGAGCTCAACTGGAGTAGCGGCTGCCCGCACAACTGCGAGCATTGCCGCAAGTTCCGCAGATGTCTCACCCTTTGCTTTGAGTGCCAACAAGAACGCAGAAATCTCTGCGTCAGTTGCATCACCAGCAAGCATCGACTCCATGGCGGCTGCAGCGACCTCTGGTTCAAGATCGAGATTGTTGTTGAGTCCAGCGATAACACCGGACCAACCACCAGGGAGTTTGGTCATTCGACCATTCTTTATGCCGAGCGTCGTCGCTGACGAATAATGCGGCGACGCTCTTTGGATGTTGCGCCACCCCACACTCCATCTTTTTCGCGACTCATGAGTGCGTGCTCTAGGCAAGCAACACGCACGGAGCACTCAGAACAAATGTCCTTTGCTTCGTTCGCGTTCTCTTCGTCTTCAGGATAAAAGATGGTTGGATCAAGCCCATTGCAGGCTCCACGGACACGCCACTGGTTCAATTCGTGACGTTCGAACCACTCATCTGCACTACCTACTGCTGTGACAGCAATGCTCATCGGAGCCCCCACTTACCTTCCCCCGCGCCGACCGTAGCCAGCACAGGTGATAGTAGGTGTCACCCGTCACAGTGTCCAACCCGAGACCCAGGTCTCGGGAAAGTGCTTATTGGCGCAGGTCTCCCAACAATTCCTGGACTGTTGAATCAAGCAGATATTGCTCTTCTCGGTAGGCCGGGAGGCTAATAACAACCTTGCAATTTCCCTTGGCGAACTCCTCGACTTGCTCCGGGGTGAAATCGAAATAGAGATAGTGAACCGCAGCGGTGACGTTTTCTCGGGTTAGCGATGCCTCGTGTTGTGCATCAAGGTGACCAATCACAATCGATCCATCACCAAGTTGAATCTCAACAGCGCGCTCAATGCCAGCGAGTTTTGGCAACCACTCACGAAGCTGATCATCCGAGGTCAACTCAATGAACATCGTGGCGCAAAGTTGACCAGGCTCGGGAATGAGCGGGTTGTACGCACGTAACTCATCTTCCACACCTGCATCGGTATTGATGTGTTCAACACGAATCATCTCTTGAATTTGCAACTGCATAGTGTCGCGACTTTCAAACATGAGCGTGATGATTGTTCCGAGATGTATGCGACGGCGACGCTTGATCTCCATCACACGCGAACGGAACTCATCACGTACGCGCTCGTAAGCACGGGAATCAAGAATGTCATTGAGGGTGAGCTTGCTCATTTCTTTGCACTTTCCTTTCTTGGTTCTTCTGGGATTCCATATGCACGCGCCACTACCTGCAATGGATGAAGCGGTGTGAGATCGGTTTGCTCAGTTATCGCAGTATTGGCAAGATGACAGTCACCTGCCACCACATCACCACCAGCGTTACGAATCTCATCGGCGAGTGCTTTGGCATGCGGCATTGAAAGATCGGCGTTCTCAGCGCGCAAGCCCCACATGCCATCGATACCGGAGCATTGCTGCACAAGTTTGATCTTGGCCCCGGTGAGCTTCATCAAGTCACGACTCTTTAGACCAATCTCCTGGGCCCGCAAGTGGCAAGGCGTGTGATACGTGATCGTCTCAGGAACATCGCCAGTGAAGTTGGTGTCAAGAGTGCGTGACTCGTCTTTGTTCATGGCAATCAAATATTCGGCGGCATCAAAAGTGTGCTTGGATACGAGTTCTGCATCCTCGCCACCGACGTAGTCGATGTAGTCCTTCTTCAGCACGTAACCACAGGTTGGCTGAGCAACAACGATGTCGTTGCCTTCGCGCACACTTGCAGCCAGTGCCGCCACGTTCTTGCGTGCCACCTTGTCGAACTGCTTTAGATCACCGGAATGCAGGAATGGCGCTCCGCAGCAACCAACCCCATCCACCACAGAACACTCAACGTTGTTGTGTTCGTAAATCTTCACGAGATCGTGACCAACTTCTGGTGCTTGATATTCCACGAGGCATGTGGGGAAAATGCCAACTTTGCCCTGTGGATTCGCAATGACCTTCTTGGTGCGCTTCTTGAACCATGTGGTGAAACGCTGGCGTGTAAATGGCGGCAACAGGCGAACACTGGAAACGCCCGCGGTCTTTTCAACAACCTTGCGGATAAGTGATCCGGGCTTAGCGCCCAGGACCACATTTGCCACTGGCGCGGTAGCGGTTGCAACTTTGCCGAGAGCATCGGTGCGGCCCATGAGAGCGGTGGTGGTCTTTTCGCGAATGCTCACCTGACCGGTGGCGTTACGCATTGCCGACGCCCGCATCATGAGACGCGGAAAGTCGAGTTCCCACTCGGACTTGCCCGGCACGTAAGGGCAATAGATGTAACAGAGCTTGCATTGGAAGCACTCGTCGATGACTTGATCTTGCTGTGCTGGTGTCAAACGTCCCGCATCCTGATCGTCATGCTGGTCGATCATTTCAAACAACGTTGGGAATGATGAACAAAACTTGAAGCAGAGACGACATCCATGACAAAGGTCGTAGACACGTGTCAGCTCTTCGCGCACATCGGCTTCGTCCAGATACTTCGGATGTTTTGGATCGTAAATTGTGGACACGTGTTACTCCTGCGACTTGCGCGGAGGGGCGACACGAGGTCACCCCTCCGCAATTTCACTGCCTAAATGGCGTGGTATCAGAGGGCGTTGAGGCCCTCTTGGAAACGGCCGGCATGGCTCTTCTCAGCGCGTGCCAGTGTCTCGAACCAATCCGCGATCTGGTCGAAACCTTCTTCGCGTGCGGTCTTGGCAAAGCCTGGGTACATCTGGGTGTACTCATAGGTCTCGCCGGCGATTGATGCTTTGAAGTTCTCCTCGGTTTCGCCGATTGGCTCACCCGATGCCGGGTCACCAACCTGCGCGAGGTAGTCAAGGTGACCGTGCGCATGGCCGGTTTCACCTTCTGCCACCGAACGGAACAGTGCTGCAGCATCGGGGTATCCCTCGATATCTGCCTTCTGGGCGAACCAAAGGTAGCGACGGTTTGCCTGGCTCTCGCCAGCGAACGCTTCCTTCAGGTTCTCATGGGTCTTGGTGCCGTTGAGGCTGGCCATGATGTCTCCTTATTGATTTGGTTTTGGTTGGTTACTTACTTGCTACGCATGTCGCGCACGAACCGCGGAACACCACTTCGACAGTACGAACTTCAAGTCCGTCTGCTTGGAGTGTTGCCTCGGTATCCACCTGCACGTCATGAATGCTTCCGCAGTCATCGCAGATGAAGTGGTGGTGATCCTCGGTATTCGGGTCAAAGCGGCCGGGGCCCGATCCGAGGTCGATCTGGAGGAGCTCGCCCATAGAGGCGAGGTCATTGAGAGTTTGATAAACGGTGCGCAAGGAGATGCTTGGCATCTCGCGTCTTGCCACCTCATAGAGGGCTTCCGCCGTGGGGTGCGAGGCATTGCCCTCGAGCAGGCGAAACATCAACAGGCGCTGAGGGGTGATCTTGAGTCCAGCATCACGAAACGCATCGGTGAGTTCTGTCTGTGATCTCATGGCAAGGACGCTAACTGCAGGGTTTGCTAAATAACAACCCTTGCAGAAAAACTTCTGTCCCTTTGCCTGCGTAGGATTTTCGCGTGCCACAGCCTTTCACCCGTCAGCACCATGCCGCACGGTTACGGTCTGAAGACTTTGACCTCCTGGTTATTGGGGGCGGAATCACTGGGGCCGGAGTCGCCCTCGATGCCGCTTCTAGGGGCTTGAAAGTCGCATTGGTTGAGATGGCCGACTTCGCATCAGGCACATCTTCCAAGAGTTCGAAGCTAATTCACGGTGGGTTGCGCTACCTACAGCAAGGCGATGTTCGTCTCGTTTATGAGGCGCTCCATGAGCGGCGGCGCCTGATGCGCAACGCACCCCATCTCGTATCGGTATTGCCTTTCATGATTCCGATCCTCACAAAGGATGGCCTCATGCCAAGGCGCATCGCTCGTGCTCTCGGATCTTCGTTGTGGATGTATGACCTAACCGGTGGTTGGCGCATCGGCAAACTACACCGGCGCCTCCGCGCCAAAAAAGCGTTACAGCACTTCCCCACTATGCCTGCAGAAAAGCTCGCATCGGCATACATCTATTACGACGCCCAAGCCGACGATGCTCGCTTGACACTCGAAGTTCTCCAGACGGCCAGTGATAAAGGTGCAGCCGTGTTGAATTACGCAACAGTTGTTGCGCTTACGAACGACGCGAATGGTCGCGTCAATGGAGTGCGGATCAATACCGATGGCGAAGAGTTTGCTGTGCGTGCGCGCAGCGTGGTGAGCGCAACCGGAGTCTGGATTGACGACATCCACCGCATGGAGACCAACAGCGAATCGCGCACCGTGCGCCCCGCCAAAGGGATACACCTCACATTCCCGTGGGAGAAAGTGCGCAACGACATCGCCGCAGTGATTCCGGTCCCCAAAGATCGTCGATCGCTGTTTGTGGTTCCGTGGCTACCGAATGAAGACGGCACGTTCAAGTACACATACGTAGGTACAACTGATACCCAATACGACGGACCTGTTGACGACCCACAGTGCACTCTTGACGACATTGATTACGTAATTGCTGCACTTAACAACAGCATCACCTCACCAGTCACTCGTGAAGATGTGGTTGGAGTGTGGGCGGGCTTGCGCCCATTGGTCGCTCCTGCCGAAGGAGAAACTTTGAAGGCCCGTACAGCAGACCTGTCGCGACGCCATCGAGTTTCCGTTGGGGCATCTGGTGTTATTTCAATCAGCGGTGGCAAATTGACCACATACCGTGAGATGGCCGAGGACACCGTGAACACAGTTGTCGCAACTCTCGGCATTCGCGCCAAATGTCGAACCAAGCGACTGCCCATAAAGCCCTCCGCACCGATTAGCGACGTCACCATCGTGATGCCAGGACTGCCATTGACACGTGGCGAAATCGTGCGGGCAATTCGCGATGAAATGGCGATTCACCTCAGCGACATCTTGTGCCGCCGCAGTCGTTCACTGCTCTACGACCGTGATGCTTCATTAGCTGGAGCGCGAGATGTTGCAACTGTGATGGCAGCAAAACTCGGGTGGGACCAACAACGAATCGATGCCGAAATTGATGACTACACCGAGATCTGCAATCGTGAGATCCGCGCGGCCCAAGTGATTGAGACCGAGTACCTGGAACGCAACCACTGATGACTCAATGGCGCACTCCCCCGATCGCGTTTGGTGCTCGCCATTCTGAATTGATTGACCATCTTCAAAGTGATGCCGCTCATATTGATGCGGATCTACTCAACGCACTGGCACAAATTTGCGAGACCTTGGTTGACGATGTGTCCACAGCCGAAGCGAGCCGCGATTGGTGGCCGATAGCAATGCATTGGGCTCTGGCGGGAAGTGTTCCAAAGCGACCCAGTGTCGTTGCAGTACCAAAGAACGTGGAACAGGTCGCCGCAGTAGTGAAACTTTGCCATGACGCACATGTGCCCTTGACTGCATCTGCTGGGCGCAGCGGCGTGTGCGGTGCAGCAGTGCCAGTGTTTGGCGGCGTGGTGCTCGATACCACCGAGTTGCGTGGGGTTCTTTCAGTTGATCCGATCTCTGGCGTGGTTGAAGTGCTGGCAGGCACTTTTGGGCCAGAGCTCGAAGCTCACATTCAGAACAATTACGAACGCAGCGTTGGCCACTTTCCGCAATCGTTTGATATCTCAACGGTTGGCGGTTGGGTGGCTTGCAGAGGTGCCGGGCAGTACTCGACTCGTTACGGAAAGATCGAGGACATGGTGGTTGGCCTTGAAGTTGTTCTCGCCGATGGAACGATCGTGCGCACCGGTGGCGCACCTGCAACCGCCGATGGACCCGACTTAACGAATGTACTCATCGGCTCCGAAGGGCAGCTCGGAATCATTACTCGCGTATGGCTTCGCTCACATGCTGTAGCCACATATTCGCGCAAGGTTGCATTCTCATTTGCCGACTTCACTGCAGGGATCAATGCAATTCGCGAAACAATTCAGTCCGGCGCCACTCCCGCAGTGCTGCGTCTCTACGATGCCGCCGAGAGTAAGCGCTCACACGGCATGGAAAATGGTCGGTGCACACTGATTGTGTTTGATGAAGGCAGCAAGAGAATGGTTGATGCCACCATTGAACAACTCATTGAATGCGTGCAGACTCATGGCGGCAAAGACGAGCCGACCGAATTGGTGGACCGCTGGTTCGAACACCGCAACGACACCACCGCCCTACAAGCACTCACGCAAAAGGGTTTTGTGGTTGACACCATGGAGGTCAGCGCTGAATGGTCACGACTTCCAGACATCTACGAAAAAGTCTGTGCTGGTGGCATGGCTGTTCAGCACAGTCGGCTTGTAAGTTGCCATTTGTCGCATAGCTATCTAGACGGTGCATGCCTTTACTTCACGTTCGTGGCTACCCCACCCGCTGAGCAGATCGAGTCAAGCTACGTAGAGATGTGGAATGCGGTGCAAGGTGCAGCACTCAACGCTGGAGCGAGTCTGTCGCACCATCACGGTGTCGGATTGAACCGCGCTCGCTTTGCACCCACAGCTTTGGGTAATGGTCATGATCTGTTGATCAAACTCAAGCAGTCGCTTGACCCCCACGGGATTATGAACCCCGGCAAGTACGCAATTCCATCCACTTTCTCGCACGCAGGAGATGAGCAATGGCCCTAAAGGACCAATGGGACACACAAGCAATCAAGGCCGGGGCATCTGTTGCCGTGTTCCTTGCTGTTCCACCTTCGCTGATCGCACGGTTCATGATCGACGACACAGACACCAATAACGGCTGGGCTCCCTTGCTTTCGCTTCTAGCGATTTTTGGTTTCATCATCGGCTCAGGGCAAGCCGCGTGGCGTCAGCGCAAAGGCACTCCGATACTCCACGGAATGCTCACATCAACCGGTGTTTTCGTAGCGGCTCAATTTGTATTCGCAATCGTGAAGCTCGCCATGGGTGACGATCTTCGGTTCAT
>JBIIRE010000004.1:0-37949 GCA_044341655.1 Ilumatobacteraceae bacterium
TAATGATTATCCGTGCTAATCCAAGCACTGAACAAGCCGCGATACTTTCTTTTCCTCGGGACCTCTGGGTGAAGATTGCTGGCTCAAATACTTCAAGCAAACTGAATTCAGCGTTTGACCGCCAAGACCCGAGTCAACTGATCCAAACGATTGAAGAAAACTTTGGAATCCCAATTCACCACTATGTGAATGTCGATTTCTGCGCATTTATGTCGTTGGTTGATGCACTTGGTGGAATCAAGATTCCGTTTGAGTATGCGGTAAGAGATTCACACACAATGTTTGAAGTTTCTGCTCCGGGTTGCGTTCAGCTAACAGGTATAGATGCTTTGCAGTACGCCAGGTCGCGTTACTACTACTACTGGAGCAATTCGCGAGGTGAGTGGGTGCAGGATCCATCTTCCGATCGCGGCCGAATCGCAAGACAACAGGATTTTGTGCGCCGTCTGATCCAGCGCGCGATCGATAAAGGCGCACGTAGCCCGAGGGTGGCCAACAGGCTGATCAATATTGCATTGGACAATGTGATCACCGATCGTGATCTAACGACACTCAAATTGCTTCAGCTCGGCAAGACCATGCGCACCCTGGACTCCCGTGCGGTGCGTACCTACATGCTCGATGGCAAGGGGCAATACATCGGTAATTCGGCAGTGATCGTGCCCGACACCACTTCCACCACAGCCAAGCAAATATTGGCGATATTCCGCGGTGAAGCCAACCTGTCCACTCAGGTTGAACAAGACCTAGAGGGCACACTGATAACTGTCGCCCCTACCACCACCGTGAGCCCGTTCGCACAGTCGACAACTACAAGTTCCACCAGTACAACAACTACTTTGCCCGTGGTCGAGCCTGAACAAGTTCCGGTGGGATTAGTACCACCGCGAAACTCGGATTGTCACTGACCCCTGACTAGTCGTTCATTAAGAGGACGCCACGAATGTTGCGGCCCTCTCGCATGTCTTCATAGCCCTTGTTCACATCATCCAATGGATAGGTGCGAGTGACCATATTGTCGAGATCCAATTTCCCGCTGCGGTATAAGTGAAGAAGCTTCGGAATGTCAGCACGTGGGTTTGCTGAACCAAACAGTGAGCCAACAATTCGCTTTTCCATCAACGTGAGATCCAAGAGACTCACGGTTGCGGAAGTCTCTAGTGCGCGGTGAATGTTTGTTACGACTACCTTGCCGCGCTTTCCACACATTGCAAGGGCCGTGGCTAACAATGAACCTTCGCCGACACCCATAGCCATGATCACCACATTGGCCATCTGACCCCAGGTGATCTCGCCGATCAATCCAATCGCTTCCTCCATTGAGGCCACTGTGTGTGTTGCACCAAAAGCTGGAGCACGATCTCGTTTGTTATCAACTGGATCCACAGCAATGATGTGTCGAGCCCCAGCAATCTTTGCTCCTTGGATCGACGCCGCACCGATTCCACCGACACCAACGACAACCACCGTGTCGCCTGGTTGTACATCACCGGCATAGACAGCTGAGCCCCACCCAGTGACCACACCACAGCCGAGAAGGCACGCCCGCTCGAGCGGAATGTCTTTCTCGATCTTGATGCACGACGCCTCATTGACCACGGTGTGGTTAGCGAATGTTCCCAGCATGCACATGAGGGCGAGATCCTTGCCGTGGGCATGGTGACGGGATGTGTCATCTGCTGCCTGACGGCCACTGGCCATCTTGGCGCCCAAGTCGCAAAGGTTCTGGTGTCCAGTGCTGCACGCTATGCAACGACCGCACGCAGGAATGAAACCAAACACCACGTGGTCTCCGGGTTCCAGCCACGAAACATCCTTGCCAACGCGCTCAACGACACCGCCGCCCTCATGGCCACCGATCATTGGCGGGGCAAAAGGCAAGTCACCAGTGACGATGTGTTCATCGCTGTGGCACATACCAGAGGCGTGCAACTTCACAAGCACCTCGGTCGGGCCTGGCTCATCGAGTTCAATCTCCTCGACACTCCATGGTGATCCGACTTCCCAGCAGATGGCGGCCTTGGTCTTCATGGTTCCCCCTTGTTGGCTAACTATTTCTCAACTTACACCCGAACCGCAGATAGTGGCTACGCTGTCCCACATGGAAGAGCGCGACGAAAACACCGCCCAAGAGGCCACTGCTAGTGACATGGTGACCGAAGAACTGCTGGTCGAGGAGATCTCCATCGACGGCATGTGCGGCGTCTACTGAGCCACTGTTGACGGAAGGGCCGTTGCCCAATGGCCATCGACCTTGACACCGCTTACGAACTCCACCCCCAGGTGGCGATTCGGCCAGAGCCCTTTGGTGCCCTTGCGTACCACTACGACAACCGCCGACTTGTGTTCATGAAACACAACGATGTTGTGACCGTTGTGAAATCACTTAGTCAAAACCCATCGCTTCGCGCGGCACTCGAAAGTTGCCAAGTGGAAGAAACCCGCTGGCCAGCATTCATCGCAGCGCTGGACAGTTTGCAGAGTTCGGAGATACTTCGTGTCCGTTGAATCATTGGTTACCCAACTCAAGTCTGGGCTTGATGCTCCGATCTGCCTCACATGGGAGCTCACATACGCCTGTAACTTGCAGTGCATCCACTGTCTCTCATCAAGTGGTCGTCGCGACCCACGTGAACTCTCAACCGAAGAAGCAAAGTCTGTGATTGACCAATTGCGTGACATGCAGGTCTTCTACGTAAACATCGGTGGTGGCGAGCCGATGGTGCGCCGTGACTTCTTTGAGATCATTGAGTACTCCACCGCAAATGGAATCGGAGTCAAGTTCTCAACCAACGGTGCATACATTGACCCCGAAAATGCAAAGCGTCTCGCTGCAATGGATTATCTCGACATCCAAATCTCGCTTGATGGTACGGATGCCAAAACTAATGACGCCATTCGTGGAGAAGGCTCCTTTGATACTGCAATCGCTGCGATGAACAACCTGCGTGACGCGGGTTTTGGTGAGTTCAAGATTTCAGTTGTTGTGACACGTCACAATGTCTCGCAATTGGACGCGTTCAAAGAGCTTGCAGATTCCTATGGAGCACAACTGCGCATCACTCGCTTGCGACCCGCAGGTCGTGGCGCTGACACATGGCATGAACTCCACCCAACTAATGCACAGCAACGAGAGATCTACGACTGGCTGATGGCTCACGGCGAGAACGTACTGACCGGCGACTCGTTCTTTCATCTCAACGCACTTGGGCCCGCTTTGCCCGGCCTCAATATGTGCGGTGCTGGCAGAGTTGTTTGCCTCATCGATCCGATCGGTGATGTTTATGCCTGCCCATTCGTGATTCACGATGAGTTCAAAGCTGGTTCAATCCGTGATGAAGGTGGCTTTGCGCGTATCTGGCGCGAGAGCACCCTGTTCACGGAACTACGCGAGCCCCAGAGTGCGGGTGCCTGTGCAAGTTGTGGCAGTTACGACGCATGCCAGGGCGGTTGCATGGCAGCAAAATTCTTTACCGGGATTCCGCTTGATGGCCCAGACCCCGAGTGTGTAGGTGGCGACGGTGAGCATTTCCTTGCAAACGTGAGCCGTGAATCCGTGCCCACACCCACTCCGGACCATTCAAAATTGGTCACGATCAGGCGCCGCCAAGAATCTCTGACAATCGGCTGAGCTGATGAAGTTGCTGCAGGAACTTCGTATTGGGCAAGTTGTTGCACGTAATCGCGTGATGTTTGGCCCAATTGTTACCAACCTTGGTAACGATGATCGAGAGTTCACCGAATCACATCGCGCTTTCTATGAGGCTCGGGCTCGAGGTGGCGCTGGCGTCATCGTGTTTGAAGGAGCAAGTGTCCACGAAAGCGATTGGCCTTACGAACGCGCTCCGCTTGCTTCAAAGTGTGAGTCCTCATGGCAGATGCTTGCAGCGACAGTGCACACACACGGCGCCTTAGCTATTGCTTCGTTGGACCACGCGGGTGGCCAAGGCAGTTCCGCTTACAGCCAGGCGGTCATGCTCGCACCGAGCCGTGTGCCAGAAGTGAACTCTCGTGAAGTTCCCAAGTGGATGGAACAGTCAGATATCGACTCTGTCGTTGCTGGTTTCGCTTCTGCTGCCGAATCTGCCGTTCGGGCAGGATGTGATGGTGTTGAGTTAAATGCAGGCCAGCACAGTCTCATCCGGCAGTTCATTTCAGGACTCACCAATCAACGCGACGATGCATATGGGGCAGACAAAATGCTCTTTGCGGCACAGGTCATCCAAGCAGTTCGCACAAAAGTTGGTCAGGCAATCATCGGGGTGCGTCTTTCATGTGATGAACTCGCACCTTGGGCGGGCATCACACCAGAATCCGCAACGGTCTTAGCGAGCACACTTGAGTCGCTTGGGGTTGACTACATCGTGGTGGTACGTGGATCAATTTTCTCAGTTGAAAAAACTCGACCAGATTTTCACGAACCAGAAAACTTCAACTCAGAGCTAGCCCTTTCAATCTCTAGTGGGGTCAAGATTCCAGTTTTCGCTCAGGGTTCGATTGTTCGTGCCAATGACGCCGAATCATTAATTGCCAGTGGAATAGCCGGGGTTGAGATGACCCGTGCGCAACTTGCTGATCCAAACCTCGTAACAAAGATCGCGAGTGGGCTAATTGAAGACATTCGGCCATGCATTCTGTGCAACCAAACTTGCCAGGTGCGCGATGCTCGCAACCCAATCATCACTTGCGTTGCCGAACCCAGCACTGGGCACGAACTGACGGACGTTGATTGGTATACGCCCATAAGTGTTCGCAAGAAAGTTGCTGTCATCGGGGGTGGTGTTGCGGGCCTTGAGTCTGCGCGTGTCGCAGCGATACGTGGGCACGATGTGACCGTGTTTGACCGCGGATCAATTGGCGGTCTCGCATCAGCGAGTGGTCCTGGTGAACCGTTCGTTAAATGGTTAGTCGCACAATGCTCCAAGTTTGGAGTGCAATTCAAGCCCGAAGTTGAGTTAAACGATGCCAACTCGGAATCGATTTTGGGTGCCTTCGCCGAGGTCATTCAAGCAACAGGCGGGCAGCCAGGAGTGCGCCAATACAGAACTGATGTCGGGGCAAACGTAATCAACGTCGAAGACCTTCGAATGGGCAGGGTCGCATTGCCCACCGACGGTGAGATAGCAATATTTGACCCAATCGGTGGCCCGATCGCCATTGCTTTGGCCGAGGAACTTGGTCCGCGAGCAATCCTGATTACACAAGACAACATCGCCGGCAATGAGCTGTCCAGAAGCGGTGACCTTGCGCCTGCAAACTCACGCCTTGCACAAAAGGGAGTTCGCGTTGAGCGCCGTGCCTTGCTGAGGATGGTTACCGCAAGCAGTGTGCTGATCGAAAACAAGTTTTCTGGCGAGGAGCAAACTGTTGCTTGCGTGGCTCTGGTGGATTGCGGGTTCCGCCTGCCCACCGCACCAATAAAGGGTGCCGGCCAAATGGTCGGTGATTGTGTTGCTCCACGGACAATTATGGAGTCAGTGCTTGAAGCCCGACGTGCCGTTGTATCGATAGGAGTCAGGTGACTCTCGCTGTCGGCGCTGAGTCATTGCCTTTGGCGCTAATCGCAATTGTGGCTGGCTATGCACTCGGCCTGTTTCCAAGCGCGGCCATCGTGGCGCGACGATCTGGAGTGGATGTTCATGCGGAAGGCTCGGGTAATCCGGGTGCATCGAACATCACTCGCCTACTCGGATGGAAAGCCGGTGTCGTGGTATTCGCCATGGATGGCGCCAAAGGAATCGCTGCCGCTGGAGTTGGCGCCTTGGCGGATGGCCGGCTGGGAGCGTATATCTGCGGGTTTGCAGCGGTGGTTGGCCACATTTTTCCGCTTACCAATCGCTTCAAAGGTGGCAAAGGTGTTGCCACTGGCGCTGGAGTTGTGATCGCCGTGGCTCCGCTCGTGTCAGTAATCGTGATCGCAACCTGGTTTGTTATCTCACGCACGACTGGCAAATCTTCAGTCGCGTCCATCGTTGCCGTGCTGCTTGTTCCATTGGGAATCGGGCTCCGTGGTGGCACGGCCTGGGAGATCATTGGCGTCGTTGCGGTTTGTGCACTCATCATTGCCCGCCACGCTGAGAATATTCGCCGCCTTTTGGCAGGGGCCGAACATGGACTCAAGCACGACAAGTCCTAACCTTTAGGTGTGGCGTACAAGTACCTGTGGACCCCGCTCCAGCTCGGGCCGGTAACTGCACGTAACCGGATTGTTTTCTCTGCGCACCTCACGAATTACGCACGTAATGGCAAGCCAACTGATCAGCACGCCGCTTATTACGAAGCGCGTGCTGCAGGTGGTGCGGGCCTCATCATCACCGAGGAGCACAGCACACACCCAACCGACTGGCCCTACGAAAAACTCATCCACGGCTTCCATCGCGATGTGATTCCTGGGTACCGAAAGATCACCTCAGCAGTACACAAGCACGGCGTACCCATTTTTGCGCAGATCAATCACAATGGTGGTCAAGCATCGAGCATGTTCAGTCGGTTGCCTGTTTGGGCGCCGAGTCCAGTTGCTGATCCACTGTTCCGCGAAGTTGCTAAGGGCATTACTCATGCAGAAATTGAAGAAGTTATCGCAGGGTATGCATTAGTTGCCGGACATTGTGCTGAAGGTGGATTTGATGGCATTGAACTGCAATGCAGTCATTCCTCCATCGTTCGTGGTTTTCTATCCCCAGCAACCAACTTCCGCACGGATGAATACGGTGGCTCTCTAGAAAATCGTGCGCGAATTCTCATCGAAATTGTTGCCGCAGTTCGTCGCGTGATTGGTCCAACGATGGCACTTGGCGTGAGGCTTTGTGGTGACGAGCTCATTGAAGGTGGCACCACCATTGACGAAGCCGTCGAAGTAGCGAAATTGGTTGAAGCAACAGGACGCGTTGACTACATCAACACTTCAATTGGAGTAGCTACGGCGAGCTTGTTCATGATTGAAGCTTCAATGCACATCCCCCCTGGGTATGCGATGTTCATCCCTTCCGCAATTCGCAAAGCAGTTGATCTGCCCGTGGTCGGAGTTGGTCGATTCAAGGATCCGCTTCAGGCCGAGCGCGCACTTGCTGAAGGCCAGTGCGACTTGGTCGGTGTAGTCCGCGGTCAAATTGCCGATCCGGACTTCGCTGCGAAATCGCGTGCGGGTGCCACCGACGATATTCGGCTTTGCTTGTCGTGCAACCAAGAGTGCGTCGGCAGAATGGGCCTCAATCGTTGGCTGGGCTGCATTGAGAATCCGCGCACCGGGCGTGAAAGCGAGTGGGAATCCAACGGCCATGTGCGGTTAACAACAAAACCAAAAAATGTGATGGTTGTCGGTGCCGGCCCAGCAGGACTACAGGCAGCAATTGCTGCAGCACGTAATGGTCACAGTGTCCATGTTTACGAACAAAAGGATGCGCCCGGTGGACAAGTTCGAATTGCCGCATCGGTTCCTAACCGTGCCGAGTTTGGTGACATCATTCGCAACCAAATGAATGAATGCGAAAGGCTCGGCGTGCAATTCACATTCGGTGTTGGTGTCTGGCCCGGCCTTGTTTCGGAAAAACGCCCCGACCATGTGATTGTTGCTACTGGATCAGAGCCCCAACGCCCATGGTGGGTTGCCGAGGACTGCCAAATCGGTGTCGCGGACTGTCGCGAAGTAATCGAAGGTGGTGCTGAGCCCTTCGGTGATGTTGTGGTGATAGATGAACTTGGATTCCACCATGCAACCTCGGTGGCTGAATTGCTCGCCGACCGTGGGTGCAATGTCGAAGTCATTACACCTGGCATGGTTGTTGGACAAGACCTTGGCATCACCCTTGATATGGAGAACTGGTGGATTCGGGCAATTGGAAAGGGCATCGTGCAAAGCACTGATCTTGTACCGATGAACCTCACTGGTCGCGAACTCACTTTGCTTCACCACCCAACTGGAGAAAACAAAACACGTACACCTGACTGGGTGGTACTTGCTACACACGCCTCTCCCGTTGAATGGCTTTATCACGAATTGAAAATACAAGGTGTAAGTGTTGAACGAGTCGGTGATTGTGTAGCACCACGCCGCGCACACGCCGCCGTTGTCGATGGCGAGCGAGCCGGTTCACGGTTGTAGATCTCTGATGCTCGCCCTAGTTAATGACTTCTTCGATTGGCTGAAGGAGTTTTCATCCGATCCAACCTTCTACCTGATTATCTTTTCGATCGCATTATTAGACGCTGTTTTCCCAGTTGTACCGAGTGAAACAATGGTGATAATCGGTGGTGTTGCCGCTGGTGCAGGTGGCGCAGAGGATGGAAAGCTTTTTCTCCCGTTGGTAATTGCTGCAGGCGCATGCGGCGCCTTCTCCGGCGACAACATCGCATATCTCATAGGCCGTTCATTTAGTGAACGCATCCACCGTCGCTACGACCGAACTGAGAAGGGGCGGCAACGCCTTCAATGGGCTCATAACCAGATCGAACAACGCGGAGGCTTGCTGCTCATAACTGGGCGCTTCATTCCGGGTGGACGCACGATTCTCACGATCAGTTGTGGAACGACTGAACAGGAACATCGTTGGTTTGCTCGATGGATCGGCGTGGCGTCGGTGATTTGGGCGAGTTACGCCGCAACACTTGGATACTTCGGTGGCAAAGCCTTTGAGGACAACCACACACTTGCATTTATCGTCGCTTTCCTGACCGCCATATCGATAACCGTAATTATCGAGGTCATCCGATACATCCGCCACAACCGACCCCGTTGACCTCGGGCATTTCGTGCCTTGCCTACTAGCGTTGAGGTGTGTTCGTAGTTGTACCTGTTCGGGGTGGAAGGTTGCCCGCTGGCGGCGCTGAAGTCGCCTCCGAATATGGCCGGGGTGGCATTCTGCTGATTGGGGAAGGCACCCAAGCCGCGGCACAAGAACTTGCTGGTTTGGCTAATGAAGTTAGCTGTGCAGAAGTTGGAAAGTTTCGCCCCGATGCATGGAGTAATGCGCTCCAAGGACACATCGGTGAGGAGATCATCGTTCTACCTGGATGTCCTGATGGTCGCGACCTTGCCCCGCGGATAGCGGCTGCAAGCGGCTGCGCCTACTTCGGCTCAGTGGCCGAGATCAAAAACCAAGATGGTGAACTTGAAATTCAGATGGCGCGTTGGGGTGGGCTCGCGATGGAACTCGTTCGAACATCTGGTCACTGTGTAGCGAGTGTGATGCCAGGGCTCCACTCCCCTGTCTCGGTAGATGGTCCACTACAGATAACGGCGGTTGAGTTACACCTCGGTAATGGAAATGATGTCGCGTTTATTGAAGAACGCGAGCCTGACGCAGCCACGATGGATCTTGCCGAAGCAAAACGGATTTTCGGGGGCGGCGCAGGACTCCTCGATGAATCGGTGTTTGGCCAACTCGGAAACATCGCTGCTGAACTTGGAGCCTCTATGGGGGCCACACGTGTGGTGACGGACCGAGGCTGGGTGGGTCACTCACGCCAAATTGGTACCACCGGCGTTGTTGTTGATCCAGATTTGTACATTGCCTTTGGAGTTTCTGGTGCTGTTCAACACACCAGTGGACTCGGTCAACCCGATCATGTGATCAGTGTGAATACCGATCCGCATTGCCCGATGATGCAAATGTCAGATCTTGCGATTGTTTGTGATGCAAATGCTGTAGTTGCAGAACTAGAACAACGACTTGGCAGAAACGCTGGTGCAGCATGAGTACGGACTTTGACGCCATTGTTGTCGGTGCTGGCCCGGCGGGTTCTTGTGCGGCGATTGTTTTGGCGCGCTCAGGAAAACGAGTAGCGCTGATTGAACGCGGACCATTCGCTGGATCAAAAAACATGTACGGCGGAGTTGTGTATCCGCGCATTCTCGACGAGTTGATTCCGAATTGGTGGGAAGAGGCGCCAATTCAGCGCTGGGTCACTCGGCGCTCAACAATGTTGCTAACAGACACACAGGCACTCACGATTGACTTTCGCTCACAAAATTGGGGGGCGCCGCCGTACAACGGCGCAACCGCATATCGCCCGGACTTTGATGCATGGCTCGCTGACCATGCAGTCGCAGCGGGCGCAGTGCTGGTTACCTCAACCACCGTGACCGGGCTCATACGCCACACAAATGGTGCGGTCACCGGAGTGCATACTGACCGACCCGATGGTGATTTAACTGCACCTATCGTGATTGCCTGCGATGGAGTGAACAGTTTTCTAGCGAAAGAAGCCGGTCTATATCCCGATGTTGATGCTGACAATTACACACTCGGTGTAAAAGAGACAATCTCTTTGCCAAAAGAAACGATTGATGAGCGTTTTGCTGTGACCGATCGTGAAGGTGTTGACATTGAAATTCTGGGCGGAACCAATGGGGTTAATGGTGGGGGCTTTGTATATACCCAACTCGATACCGTCGCGGTCGGTGTTGTACTCAAACTTTCGAAGCTTGCTGCTCAAAAAACTCGACCCGAACAAATTCTTGCGAATCTAAAAGCGCACCCGGCGATCGCTCCGTTAATCAAAGGCGGCGAAATTAAGGAGTATTCGGCTCACGTGATTCCAGAAGCTGGCTATGAAATGATGCCCAAGTTGACCGCCGACGGTCTGATGGTTGCCGGGGACGCCGCAGCAATGTGTCTAGCGGCAGGAATCTGGCTGGAAGGTGTCAACTTTGCGATGGCATCAGGAATGTACGCCGGTGAAGCTGCCGTGGAAGCAATTAAGTCAGGAAACTGCAACGCATCGGGCCTCGCTGGATACCGCAAACGGCTCGAGAACACCTTTGTGCTCCAGGACCACAAGAAACTGAGGCACGCCCCACATCTGGTGTTGTCCGATCGCGTGCAGCACTTGTACCCACAGATGGTTGCCAATCTTGTTGAACGCATGTTCACCGTTGACAACCCCAAGCCAAAGCCTGGTATTCGTCGTATCCTGAAACAGGAGCGCAAGCGAGCCGGTGTGAAACTGTCGGATCTTGCGCGAGATGGATGGACCGGATTTAGGAGCTTTGGATGAGTCAGCAACAGATTTCATTCGAAGAGCGGATGGCACACTCGGAATTTCGTGTGCACGAGCGTGCTCACATCGTGGTGGATGGCAAGGTTTGTGCTGAATGCTCAACCACTGAATGCGTCACAGCGTGTCCCGCAAATTTGTTTGTGCCTACTGCAGCTGGCGGAATTGTCTTCAACTATGAACAGTGCTTTGAGTGCGGGACTTGTTATCTCGTCTGCAACAAAGAAGGTGCGATCAGTTGGAGTTACCCCGAGGGCGGGCACGGAATCGTGTTCCAACGCACCTGAGCACCCAGATGTTGGTTGGAGTTTGCATCAAATGGACCCCAGGTCGGCCCGAAGTGGACACGTCTGGATCAGTCCTGACTGATGACCGATTTGGGGGCGTCTCATTGGCGGATCAGGCGGCACTCGAAGTAGCGCTCAGTATTGGCGACCAAGTCAAAGTTGTTTGTATCGGTCCCGAAGCAGCGGTTGCTGCACTTCGAGATTCCCTAGCGGTTGGCGCTACCGCTGTTCAGTTCGTTGCCTGTGGCGCGCAACCAAGTTCCCGCGATGTTGCAGTTTCATTGGCGCAACATCTGGGTGGTTGTGAGTTAATTGTTTGCGGGGACTATTCAGCCGACCGCGGCAGCGGCAGTGTTCCTGCATTTCTGGCTGCGCAACTTGGCGCCTCACAAGCTCTCGGCTTGGTTGCTGTAGAACGCATAGGCACAAACTTGGAATGTGTGCGCCGTCTCGATGGTGGCCGCCGCGAAGTTGTACGAGTTGCTCCAAGTTCTAATTCGCCGGCGGTTATTTCTGTCGAAGGATCTGTTGCAAAACTTCGTCGCGCATCCCTTGCAGGTACCTTGGCTGCCCGTAGTGCCAACATACCTACGGCAAATGCGGGGATCAATGCTGACCTCCACGGTGAAATCACCCGCTATCGGCCACCAACTCGAATCGTTGCGCCGCCCAAAGGCAACCAAGCGATAGACCGTATTCGGGCTCTTACTGATTCAACAGCGGCCAAGAGTCGTGGCGAACTCGTGACACTCTCACCATCTGAAGCAGCTGAGCGAATCATTCAGGCGATGCGCGAGTGGGGCTATCTAACTTCGTGAGTGTCGTAGTAATACCCGTCGGCTCCTTCGAACAACATGGTCCGCATTTGCCGTCGGACACCGACACACGAATTGCCAACCACCTTGCGCGCGAATTGGTGCGTTCACTCCCTGGCATGATGCTTGGACCAGCAATCACGGTATCTTCAAGCGGCGAACACAGTGGGTTTGCCAACACATTGTCAATCGGCAATGAGGCAGTCACTCAGATTGTCGTTGAGATGATTAGATCAGCAGATTGGTCTGATGGTGTTGTCTTGGTGAATGGACACGGCGGCAATCTGCAGGCAATAACCAAAGCCATGGAAGTGACCGCGTACGAAAAGCGGCGCGCAATGTCGTGGTGGCCGCAGGTCCCAGGAGGTGATGCGCATGCTGGGCACACTGAGACTTCGATCATGCTCGCCATTGCGCCAGACCAGGTTGACCTCGCACGGGCCGAGATTGGCAACACCCAGCCAATTGGTTCGATTTTGCCCCAGATAATTGCCGGCGGAATCGCTGCGGTGAGCCCCAACGGAGTGCTCGGTGATCCGAGCGGTTCAAGCGTCGAAGCTGGGAATGAAATCCTAAAATTGCTGGTCGATGATCTGGTTATCGCCGTGAAAAACTGGATGCGATGACCCGATTTCGAGCCGATAAGACCTGGCGTCGACCCATGAATGGATCCACAGTCATTGCCGGATCACCAGTAAAGCTCTTCAACCTGACCGACAAGGGACGCGTGGTTGCTGAGCGGATAGAACACCGAGAAGAGATTGGCCCTACTGAGATGGCTCTTGCGAATCGTTTCTTGGATGCGGGCGCAGTGGTACCGATGCTTGAACCCGCTGACCGTTCCCTCCTACATGAAATCACCGTTGTGATTCCTGTTTTTGCACGCGAGAAACGTGATGTTGACGCACTCGAATCGCTTGTGTCCAAACTCTCCGAGTGCCGCTCCCTAATCATTGTGGACGATCATTCCCCTCATCCGATCTCTGGTGCGTTCGCAGTTCCATCGAACTGTCAAATAATGCGTAATGAATGGAACACTGGGCCCGCAGGTGCCCGTAACGCCGGGCTCGCAGCAACAGAGACCGAATTGATCGCATTTGTCGATTCTGATGTCCACCTAGAAGTTCATGACTTGCTCATGCTTGCTTCACACCTTCAGAACCAATCAATCGTTGCAACAGCGCCTCGGATAATCGGCACTCCGAACACCAACTCAATCTTTGGTCGATTTGAGGAGACTGACAGTCCGCTGGATCTTGGAAAGCGACCAGCGAGAGTAAGGGCGGGTACACGAGTTAGTTATGTACCCACTGCCTGCCTTGTAGCGCGTACTGCGGCGGTGCGCGACGAAGGCGGGTTCGATCCTGAACTTTCCACGGGTGAGGATGTTGACCTCATTTGGCGACTTGACTCTCCACTTCATTGGGTGCTCTATGAGAGTGCAGTTGAAGTCACACACGATGCGAGATCTGATTTTTGGTCTTGGGTAGATCAACGGCGCGGTTATGGCCGAGCTGCCGCTTCATTGGCTACGCGTCACCCTGGTGCGTTGGCGCCTGTTGTCGCCAACTTCTGGAGTGTGGCAATCGTTGCGTTGCTTGGGACAAAAAGACGCTGGCTTGCAATTCCGATTGTGGTCTACACCGCAGTGTCGTTAGCTCGTAAATTGCCGTCGTTGCCGAATCGTTGGTTTGAAGCAACTCGACTCGCAATGCTCGGCCACTGGCATGCCGGGGTTTCTATTGCCCGCGCGATAACACGAGTTTGGTTACCTCTTGCACTTGGTGCAGCGGTCTTCTCACGAACTGCACGTCGCATATTGGTAGCCTCTTCTCTTTTTCCGGCATTTGTTGACTGGTTGCGAAAACGACCCAGGCTGGACCCAATCCGATACGTGTCTTTGCGGGCCATTGACGATGCTGCATATGCAACCGGTGTCTGGGAGGGATGCGTAACCGAGCGCACACCAGCGCCGCTGGCGCCGAGAATTTCTAAGCCCTGACGGTGCCTTCTTCGATACGGCGCGAGATATCAGCGCATTCAAAGCACACTGATTCTGGAATGACCCCAACGCGCATCAACACTTTGAAGATTGCGCATCCAAGACAAAACCCAACAAAAGCTTCCAGTGATGCTGCTGCGATCAACATGATGATTACAACCGTTGCCACTGTGTGCGCGCCAAATATCCACGCCACTGATGCAACTACAGAGAACAAGAGTCCAATGCCTTGTGCAAAGCGCTTTGGTTGACCTGGTGACAAACGATGACGCAAGTTCAAACGCGGCGTGATGACGTCGGTAACAAATCGACCAAGCGGGCTGAACCGTGGACCAAACAGAACACGTGCGAGAAACCCATATGTAAGCGCAATCAGAATCCAACCGCTTTGCAACGCCACGAAGGCGACACCCATTGCAACTACGCCCGTGGCTACGAGTCGTGCCGAGGTCTCGTTGACGGGGTTTGGGAAGTCAAAGCGAATTGCCATGCCTTCGAAACTAGCGACCTAAACCCGACCAAACAACTCAACTTTTAGTTCGCGGGCTGAATCCATATGGCACAAAGGATTGATAGCTCGGGCACTACGGTCAAAGCATGACTTTGCGTCTGCGCGTGGTCCAATCCGCGTGGGAATCAACCACCGCGAGAGTGGCTGCTGAATTTGGTTCTGTGGTGCCTGTTGTGAAGGGAACCGGCTACGGATTTGGTCGGTCCGCACTGATGCCTATGGCTGCACGTTTAGCCAACGAATACGGCGATGGCCTGATCGCGGTTGGCACCGTATTCGAAGCAGCCGATGTGCCCGACGACTGCACTGCCATGGTGCTCACACCGCATTTGGATGACCTTCCTGTCACGCTCTCGCGTGACACCGTGCTGACAGTTGGTTCTGTGGCACATGTTGATGCCCTTGCGCGTCAGAACTGGGATTGTCCAGTTGTGGTGAAGGTGCGGTCGTCAATGCGCCGTCACGGGGTGCGTAAGTCAGAGATGTCCGATCTGATTGCACACGCCAATGCAAGTGGGCTGCGAGTAATCGGAATTTCTTTTCATCCACCTTTGATCTCCGACGAAGAAGACAACAGCGAAGAAGTGCGCGACTTTTTGCGTCGCATCCCACCAAACTCCAATGTGTTTCTCAGCCATCTGTCACCGCAATCTTGCAATGATCTTCAGACGGAGTTTGATGGTATGACCATGAGCATTCGCGTGGGTACGGCGCTTTGGCATGCCGATAAATCACAGATGCAATTGAGCACTGATGTGCTTTCGGTGCACTCGGTCAAAGCTGGGGATCGGGTTGGCTATCACCGCAGTGTGATCAAAGAAGATGGTCACGTAGTCTCCCTCGGTGTTGGCACTGCCCAAGGAGTTGCGGAGCTTGCAGAAGGCAGAAGCCCATTTCATTTTGCACGCCGCCGCATGGCCATGGTTGAAAAGCCACACATGCACACATCAATGGTGTTTGTGCCTGAAGGTGATCCATTGCCTGAAGTTGGTGCTTGGATTGATGTGCAGCGCCCACTGGTCACAACTAGCCCAGATGAATTGCAGTGGGTATCTGCAACCTCTTTTTAGCTCCAGAGGATGTGACTTAGTCGATTGACATTCCGGCGCGACGCATGCCGCGCCAACCAATCGCCCCAGCCCCGACTAGTGGTCCCGCATCACCGAGTTTTGCGGGAACAATGCGTGCCCCGCGGGCGAATTGAAGTCCACAGAGTTCATCGAGTTCATCTTGTGCTGCCTGGAAAAAAGTCGCCCCAAAACCAAGTGCCACTCCGCCGCCGACCACTGCAAGTGGAAGGTCCAGCAAATTGACGACGGACGCTACGGCGCGCCCAACCAAACGGCCAGTACGTTGCATGATTTCGTAGGTCGGCTGTGTGGGCGGTCGACCCGTGATTGCTTCAATGGCGGGCCCCGACGCTTCAGCCTCCAAGCAGCCCCGTGCACCACAGTCACAGCGACGACCATCGGGTTCCACAATCACATGGCCAATGTGGCCAGCATTTCCGGTCTCGCCGTCAAGCAAGCGGCCATTCAAGACAATCCCGCCGCCAACCCCGGTGGAGACGACCATCGCAATAAAACTGTTGTATCCCTTGGCTGCACCGCGCCAACCTTCGGCGAGAGCAAGTGCTTTTGCATCACCATCGCCGAACACTGGCAATCCAGTCAGATCAACGAGTCGCTGGCGCAATGGAAAGTCTCGCCATCCAAGCAGATTGAGCGGTGAAATGCTCTCGACGTTGCGGGTAATTGGCCCGGCAGAACCCACCCCGACGACGAGTGGCTGGCCTCCATGGTGATTGGTGGCGCGGTCAATTTGCTGTGAGACAATCTCGGCCACGAGTTCAAATAGCTCTTCGGCATTTGCCCGATTAGGCACCCGAGTTGCAACCCGATCAACTATGCGCCCGCTTTTGTCGACGAGACCAGCAGCGAATTTGGTGCCACCGATGTCAACTGCAACTGAAAGATTCATGGATGTGTGACGCCTGGGGATTGCGGAATGCCCTAAATCGTAAAACCCAGATACGAGTATAGGAATTTAAGGCACTGTATTTATTTCCTACTCAGTGACACTTAATCGCCCGCATTTGCCTAGATTCAGGGCATGACAGGTGCCCGTGCCACTACGGATTGGAACCCGGTTCTGAGGGCTGAATTTGAAAAGCCCTACTGGCAGCCACTTCAGGAGTTCATCCAAAACGAGCGTAAGCATCACAACATTTATCCACCCCACGATGAGGTCTTTCGTGCGTTGCACGAAACTCCCCTTGCCTCAACCAAGGTGGTCTTACTTGGACAAGACCCGTACCATCAGCCGGGCCAAGCACATGGACTTTGCTTTTCGGTACGACCCGGGGTGCGTGTCCCTCCATCGCTACAAAACATTTATAAAGAGCTACGCGATGATCTTGGACATCCGATCCCCGCTCACGGCTGTCTCGACAAATGGGCGCGAGAAGGAGTTCTGCTTCTCAATACAACCCTCACCGTGCGCGAAGCATCAGCAGGATCACACTTTGGTCGCGGATGGGAATTATTCACCGATCGAGTGCTTGAAGTAGTTAACGAGAAGCAGACGCGTGTTGTATTCATATTGTGGGGTGCCAATGCCAAGAAAAAGAGATCTCTGATTACTAACCCAATTCACGAAGTAATTGAATCGGTGCATCCATCTCCTCTTTCGGCACATAACGGGTTCTTCGGCCACAAACCGTTTTCGCGAGCCAATGAATATCTGAAATTGGCGGGCGTTCCGCCAATAGATTGGGAAATTGAGTAGGTTTCAGTAATGGCAACAATCCGCCGCCACATCTTTATTGACAGACCCGCTGAAGATGTGTGGGCGCTAGTTGGTCGGCCCGAATTGCTTCACGAATGGTTTCCGACCACTGGCACCAAACTTGAAGGCGACAAACGATGGATCTATCTGGCCTCTGGGATCACGTTTGAAGAAGACATCGTGACGCTTGACCATGCGTTGCGTCGCTTTCAATACAAGATTGTGAATAACTCAATCATCACCTCTCATCTAGGCACGGTTGATGTCATTGATGATCCACATGGCGGCTGCATTGTGGTCTACAGCACCGAGATGGAACCAGAGGTACTCGGGTTGATGGTCGGCGGTGCTGCCGGTGCCGGGTTGCAGAAGCTCAAGCAGTTGATGGAGTCATAAATGGGACGCAAGATTCTTTTCATTACGACCGATCAACAACGATTCGATTCACTTGGATGCAATGGCGGCACAGTGGCGCGTACGCCAACAATCGATGCACTCGCTCATTCTGGGATCCGCTACACGCGCGCGCAGCCCCAGAACGTGGTTTGCATGCCGAGTCGTTCGACAATGCTCACCGGACAGCACCCGTCCACACATGGAGTTTGGATGAATGGTGTTCCGCTGCCGATTGATGCCCCGAGCATCGCTGAGGATCTTTGGCGCTCTGGATATCGAACTGCCTTGATTGGCAAGGCTCATTTTGAACCCTTCCTTGACCCATTTCTTCGCTTCGCAGAGAATCGCCTTGGTCGCGATGAGCGCGCAACTGAGTACACCCGTGATGAGAATGGCACTGAAGTGCCGCATCGCGGCTTTGAACATCTTGCTTTAAGCACTCATGGTGGAGCTGGGCCTTTTCACTACGCACGATGGCTCGCCAACAACCATCCAGAAGCTGTGCAGATGTATTACCAAGTGCTTGACGGTGCCGAAATGCAGGTCAATGCAACTGGCGGTGGTGATACCAATGCACCTCAAGTCAAGGTCAACCCAATTCCACGCGACTGGTACCACACCACATGGGTTGCTGAGCGCACCAAGGACTGGCTTGCGTCATTGGAATCCGACGCCGATTGGTTCTGTTGGATGAGCTTTCCCGATCCACATCATCCTTGGGATCCCCCGCAGAGCGAGTTGCATCGTGTTAATTGGCGTGACCTCGATTTGCCAGCAGGATTTATCGAAGACCGAAGTGAACTCGAACGCGTACTTGAGAACAAGCCACGGCATTGGAAAGCATGGTGGGAGGGCAAGTTCTATTCAAATTTTGAACCGCCACGCCGCTGGGTCCCGTCAACACTGACTGCTGACCAAACTCGTGAAGTCAATGCGATGGCCCACATCATGAACGAAATGATTGACGAAGCAATTGCATCAGTGCTGAGCAAAATTGACGAACGTGGATGGGGCGATGATGTTGATGTCATCTTCACTACAGATCATGGTGAATTCCAAGGAGATTTCAACTTGCTTTTCAAGGGGCCCTACCACGTGGACTCGTTGATGCGACTTCCTCTTATTTGGCGCCCAGCACCAAGCGCCCAGATCGCCCCTCAGGTGGTGGACAATCCAGTTGGCCTTGTCTCGCTCGCAGCAACCTTTGCCGACATAGCTGGCCTCGAGCGACCTGAATATGTCGAAGCCTCTCGGCTTCCTGTAAGTAGCGGAGATGCGAACGCGCTTGGACATGAGCAAACTCTCACGGAATGGGACAGCGTGATGTTCGGCAAAATTGTCAGCCAGCGGACCATTCTCCGCGATGGCTGGGTTTGCTCGGTGTACGGCAAAGGAACGATGCATGACGGCACCGAAGGTGAGCTCTACAACCTTCAGAATGATCCGCTGCAGCGCGAAAATCTTTTTGATGCTCCCGCACACAAAGCAACTCGTGACGATCTCATTGCAGCGCTATGGGCCTCACAACCACCGCGTCAACTTCCACTTCGCGAGTGTGACGCACCTGTCTGATCACGCCGGTATTTGCTGCGTGATGCAGTGGATGCCACCACCACCCACCGCAAGAATCTCTCCCACCTCGAGACCGATTACTTCACGATCCGTGAATACCTGCCTAATGATTCCAAGCATTGCATCATCAGTGCGTTGTCCGGCGACCGGAACGAGAACAAAACCGTTTCCGATATAGAAATTCAGATACGGCACCACCAAACGATCCGCGCCACTTCCCATGAACGGCAGTACAGGAATTTCCACAATTTCAATCTGCAACTGGTTTGCGTCAATGAAGTTTTCTGCAATTGTCCGATTTTCAATCAAGCGCACATGATCGGGTTCAGAGCTGTCACTGCACATCTGCAACATGAGGGTTCCCTGATTAACAAACGCTGCAACATTGTCGACGTGTCCATCGGTATCAAAGTCAAGCGCTAATCCATGAGGCAACCAAAGCATCAACTCGGCTCCAAGCCGATCAAGCACGGTGCTTTCTAGTTCTGCACGTGTCAAGCCTGGATTGCGATTCGGATTCAAGAGGCATTGCTCAGTAGTGACTAACAGCCCTGCGCCATTTCCCGTGATTGATCCGCCTTCAAGAACAACTGGCACTGGCTCAAGTTTGTGGCTACGAAGCTCTGCAAAACGTCGAGCAAGCGAAGCGTCGCGATCGAAGGGACGAAACTTCCCGCCCCATCCGTTGAATTCCCAATCGGTGGCAACAACTTCCACCTCTCCACTGGGGTAGTAATCCTTTGTGTAAATGGGTCCCGTATCCCGAAACCACGCATCATCCATGTCCAGCGTGATCATCTCCACGGAAGAACTGCAGAGTTTCTGTGCTGATGAAACTGATGCGGGTGTCACCAGCAGAGTTAGTGGTTCAAACGCTGCGATGGTATTCGCAACGGCTGCATGGGCTTTCTCGGCATCAGCTATGTGCCCTTTGTAGATCGACTCACGTGCCGGCCAGCACATGATGGTCCCCGCATGTGCTTCGAATTCACCTGGAAGAATTCGTGTCACTCAGGTTCACCGTCAAGGGTGGTCAAATTGCGATATAAATCTGGGCGCCGGTCACGGAAAAGACCCCAACTATTGCGCATGCTTTCCTGTACTTGAAGATCAAAAGACTGGATGATGAATCCTTCGCTAATGCGATCTAGCTCTTGAACTTTTTCGCCCGTAGCATCACTGATAAAGGACGAACCATAGAAGGTAATGCTGTTGGCAATACCTACTTCGTGCCCAACACGGTTTGCCGCTACCACGGGCACAAGATTTGATGCTGCGTGTCCTTGCATCGCGCGTTGCCAATGCCCCGCTGAATCCCATTCAGGATTCGGTGGCTCACTCCCGATCGCCGTTGGATAGAGCAGGAGTTCGGCTCCCGCAAGAGCCATGCATCGCGCCGCTTCTGGAAACCATTGATCCCAACAAATTCCAACACCAATCTGCGCATATGCAGTTGGCCATACTTTGAATCCGGTGTCACCGGGACTGAAGTAATACTTTTCCGTGTAACCGGGGCCATCTGGAATGTGGCTTTTGCGGTATTTGCCAATCTTGCGACCATCGGCATCCACAATGACCACGGTGTTAAAGAGTGCTTGGTTCGCACGCTCGTAGATGCTGATCGGGAGCACGACTTTTAGTTCTGCTGCTACCTCGCACATTCGCACCAAGGCTGGATTTTCCTCAACGGGTACCGCCAGCTTGAGGAATTCAGGGTGTTGGTCTTTGCAGAAATAGTGCCCTTCGAAGAGTTCGGGTAGGAGAATTACCTGGGCGCCAGCGGCTGAGGCTTCCCGCACAAGGCCTTCTGCGCGGGCAATATTCGCAGCAGAATCGGCCTCCATAGCCATTTGTATGGCTGCCACAGTGACAGACGAGCCTTGAGTCATGCATTCAAGGGTACGCCGTGAGGAAATGGCCTGAGAACCTGCAACACTTTTCAAATGACTATTGCCGACTTCACCCCTACTGCGGTGGCAACGATCCCCGCAATCGTTCAGCGTGCCCGTGATGCCTTTGATTCGGGACGCACGCGACCGCTCTCATGGCGCCGAGCACAACTTGATGGCATGCGCAAACTGCTTGAGGACAACTCAGAGCAACTACTTGCCGCACTGGCCGCAGATCTAGGTAAGCCCGCTGCCGAGGGTTGGGTCACAGACATCGGTTTCACAATTGGCGAGATCAAGTTGCTGCAAAAAAATCTCCGTAAGTGGACTCGCCCAGAGCATGTTTCGACTCCAATTGTGGCGCTCCCCGGTTCGAGTCACCGCGTAGCTGAGCCACTTGGCGTGGTTGCGATCATCTCGCCATGGAACTATCCAATTCAGTTGTTGCTATCTCCAGCAGCCGGTGCAATTGCCGCGGGCAACTCAGTGGTCTTGAAGCCGAGCGAGATTGCTCCACACACTTCAACAGTGATCACCGAGCTCATCCAACGCTATTTGGACCCTGACGCAGTCCAAGTGATTGAAGGTGGTGTCGCCGAAACTACCGAACTACTCGCACAAAGATTTGACCACATCTTCTATACAGGCAATGGTCGCATCGGCCGAGTCGTAATGGAAGCAGCAGCTAAACACCTCACGCCAGTGACACTTGAACTAGGTGGCAAGAGCCCAACCATTGTTGACGCAACCGCAAACCTTCGAGTCGCAGCGCGTCGAATCGCGTGGGGCAAATTCTTGAATGCGGGACAAACCTGCATTGCGCCTGACTACCTACTTGTTGACAAGAAAGTGGCACCTGCCTTCATTGGAGAGCTTCGTGCTGCGATCAAAGAGTTCTACGGTGATGACCCCAAACAAAGTGGGGACTACGCACGAATTGTCAATGGTCATCACTTCAACCGACTCGCATCAATGCTCGAGAGCGGCTCTGTGGTTATAGGCGGCGAAACCGATGCCAACACCAAGTACATCGCCCCAACCGTGCTCGCCGATGTGAACGTCTCCGCGCCTGTGATGCAGGATGAGATCTTTGGGCCGATTCTTCCAATGGTTGAGATTGACAACGTGGCTGAGGCGATCGCGTTTATCAATTCAAAGCCACACCCACTTGCTCTCTACGTATTCAGTGAAGACGACCGTGCGATTGATGCAGTAATCGAACGCACTACAGCAGGTGGTGTCACTGTGAATGGCACAATCCTCCATATCTCGAATCCGAATCTGCCTTTTGGTGGTGTCGGTGAAAGTGGCATGGGTGCGTATCACGGCAAATCAAGCATTGACATCTTCCAGCACCGCAAGCCGGTGCTTCGTAAGAGCACCAAGGTCGATCCTTCCATCGCCTATCCGCCTTACACTGAAAAGAAGATGAAACTAATTCGCAAAGCGGTATAGGAGCCCACGTATGTCAGATCTACAAGCACAACTTGAAGAAGCTGGAAACATGATCACCGTGCCCGCATCCTGGGGCACGTTTGATGAGTTTCATACCAAGCTCGCTTTGCTACGCAAACATGATCCCATTCACCTTGTGAATGCCCCAGATCACTACCCTTTCTGGTTGCTTACAAAAAATGCCGACATCTTCGAGATCGAGGCCAAGAGCAATATCTTTTTGAACGAGCCGCGTCCGATTCTTGCCAATGCCGAAGCCGACGATCACACTCGCAACAACGGGAACATGCTTCGCACCCTCATTCACATGGATGAACCAGACCATGCTGAATATCGCAAGGTGGCAGCTGATTGGTTTTTGCCCAAAAACCTTGCGCGGCTAGACGCCCGCATGAGCGAACTCGCAAAACAATCCGTCGACAAGATGGCCGATCTGGGCGGCAAATGCGATTTTTCACGTGACATCGCATTGCAGTACCCACTACAAGTGATTCTCGCGATTCTCGGATTGCCAGAGACCGACTACCAGCGCATGCTCATGCTTACCCAGGAAATGTTCGGCAACGCAGACCCTGATCTTCAGCGTGGCACCACCATTGAAGATTTGACTCAAGTCATCAATGACTTTTTCATCTACTTCAGTGAATTGAGTGCATCACGCAAGTCAACCCCGACTCACGATCTTGCATCAACGATCGCCAATGGTGAGGTATATGACAAGCCACTTGGTGATGTCGAGATGATCTCGTATTACATAATCACTGCAACCGCAGGGCACGACACCACTAGTGCAGCAATCGCAGGTGGAATGCTTTCTCTGTTGCAGAATCCAGATCAGCTGAAGCGGCTACAAGACGACATGTCTCTACTCCCCACAGCGGTTGATGAGATGATCCGTTGGGTTTCTCCCGTAACTCACTTCATGCGCACCGCAACCGAGGATTACACAATCCGCAATACCACCATCAAGGCTGGTGAGTCAGTTCTTCTCTCTTATCCATCTGGTAACCGTGACGAGGACACCTTCACTGACCCGTTCAAGTTTGATGTTGGTCGCACACCAAACCGACACCTTGCTTTTGGTTTCGGTATTCACTACTGCCTTGGTGCAATGCTCGCGCGCATGGAGATGCGTACGTTCTTCAACGAGTTGATCCCTCGCATCAAAACCATGGAACTCGCCGGCGATTACGCCCATATTCACACCACTTTTGTCGGTGGGCTGAAGCGACTTCCAGTCACATATTCTCTGAAGTGAGAGCTCGGCGCTCGCCGGAACAACGGCGAATTGTTGTCGAGCAGATTGAATCGTGGCTCCGTGAGCACCCGGGAGCTACTTACACAGAACTTGCGTTGGGAATTGGAATCCACACTGAGGATGCGCGCAGATTAACAACTAGGCGGGTGCGGCATCTGGTGACCGATCTCGAGTCAGAGACCAAAAATCGTGGTGGGTACCAGACCATCTGGACCAACGACAAGATCCTGCAAGCTCTCCGTGAAGCTGCCAACGGTTCAGAAATGCTTTCAGGCGGGCATTACGCCGACCTCGTAGCCGAAGGAGCCATTCAAGGACCTACATTGCCGCGGGTAATCCAGGTCTTTGGGTCGTGGGCAAACGCATGTGCACTCGCTGGCCTTTCAATTGGCCACACCCCGCGGGATGATTATTCACGTAGTTGGACCGAAGATGAACTGGTGCACTTCATGGCCGAGTTTCTGCTTGCGTCGGACTCAGCATCAATTGAGTCTTATGCGAAGTGGTCAGTGAGCGATCCTGCAACAAAACGGCCATCGGCTGGGACAATTCGCAATCAAGCGGGACAATGGAATGACGTCAAAGCGCGCGCCTTACGAGAACTACGGCGTAGCTGGGCATGACTGACAGCAAGAAGCGCCACCACCGACATCGTGACACCATCCATGGTCGTGGCTACTTTCGACGTCTCGGCCCTGGCCTCGTTACCGGTGCAGCAGATGATGACCCGAGTGGAATTGGCACCTACTCACAAGTTGGCGCATCATTTCAATTCCAATTGCTCTGGACGGCCCTTCTTGCACTTCCTCTGGCAGCTGCAGTACAAGAAACCACGGCACGCCTCGGACTCGTAACAGGCAAAGGCCTTGCGGCGATTATTCGCGAACATTACAGGCGTTGGGTTTTATGGCTCATGGTCACTCTGGTGACTGCAGCAAACACCTTTAATATCGGCGCCGATCTGGGTTCAATGGCAGCTGCTACCAAGCTATTGATTCCTATTCCAACTCCGGTGTTGTTGATTGGATTTGCAGTCGGCATGGCCGTACTTGAGATCTTCGTGCCTTATCACCAGTACGCGCGTGTACTCAAGTGGCTGTGTCTCTCGATCCTCTCTTACATACTTGTGCTTTTCGTAGTTGAAGTGAGCTGGGGTGATGTTGCCAAGAACACATTCATTCCGAATATGACCTTCGACCGAACGACAATTGCGGCTCTAATCGCAATATTTGGCACAACCATCTCCCCATATCTCTTCTTCTGGCAGACAAGCGAAGAAGTAGAAGAGCATAAAGATCGTCACCGAGATGGCGACACAACCGTGCACCGAGCTGAGTTGTCTGCGATGAGAGGTGATGTGTTTGTCGGTATGAGTTCTGGCGTAGTGGTGATGTTTGCAATCATGGTTACTGCGGGCACCACTATTGGCAGCAAAGGCAGCGCCACCATAACGACAGCCGAGCAAGCTGCTGCTGCGCTGGAGCCATTGGCAGGAAGATTCACAAGCCTTGTTTTCACACTCGGCATCGTTGGAACCGGGCTATTAGCAATTCCTGTGCTTGCTGGTTCAACCGCATACGCATTGAGTGAAACATTTGGATGGCGTGAAGGTCTGAGTCTGCGGATGAATCAAGCAAAGGCGTTCTACGCTGTAATCACAGCATCAATGCTTGCTGGCCTCGCAATGAACCTGGTTGGAATTGACTCCATACGTACTCTCTATCTCGCTGCAATCCTCAATGGTCTTGCAGCGCCACCGTTAATTCTTGTGATTTGGTTACTCGCTCGCAGGAACGATGTTTTGGGTGCACGGCGCAGCAACGCGATGTCTCAGGTTCTAGTCGCAATTGCTGCTTTAACAATTGCTGTCCTACCAATTCTGTTTATCTTTGCTGACTGACTTTCAGCTCGTGTGGTAGTTGGGCGCTTCTTTTGTGATGGTCACATCGTGAGGGTGGCTTTCAGCCCGACCCGCGGCTGTGACTTTCATGAGTCGGGATTTTGTCCGCAGATCTTCCAACGATGCGGCACCGGCATATCCCATACCCGAGCGGAGACCGCCCACTAGTTGATAAACAACATCCGCCAAGAAGCCAGCGTAAGGGACACGTCCTTCGATGCCCTCTGGAACAAGCTTGCGTGAACCCGACTCAGCTTCATCTTGAGCCGTTGCATATCGATCAGCGCCGAATCCCTCCATTGCTCCGAGTGAACCCATGCCACGGTACGACTTGTATTGGCGCCCTGCATAGAGTTCCAGTTGTCCTGGTGCTTCGTCGGTGCCAGCAAGAATGCTTCCGAGCATCACAGTTTCTGATCCTGCAGCAATTGCCTTAACAATGTCGCCGGAATAAGTGATACCACCATCGCCGATTACTGGCACCCCGAGTTGACGCGCACGTTGTGCAGAGTGGAATATCGCAGATAACTGGGGCATCCCCGAGCCCGCGATTACCCGAGTGGTGCAAATAGATCCAGCACCAATTCCAACTTTCACAGCATTGGCACCAGCTTTAACTAAGTCCTCTACTCCTTCTGGAGTCACTACATTGCCAGCCACGATTGGTAGATCCTTATAAAGGCTTCGGATTCGTGCAATGGCGCGCACTACTCCCCCTGAATGACCATGTGCAGTGTCAATGACAATCGCATCAACTCCTGCTGCTACCAAGGCGGCTACTCGAGCTTCGAGATCTGGCCCGACACCGACTGCGGCGGCAACCCTTAAGCGCCCACTTGAATCCTGAGTTGAGTTTGGGTGTTCCAGTTTTTTTAGTAAATCCTTGACCGTAATGAGCCCACAGAGTTTGCCTTCTTTGTCTACAAGTGGAAGTTTTTCAATTCTGTGCTTCTGCAAAAGTGACCGCGCTTCGTCAAGCGTTGTTCCTTCGGGTGCAGTTACTAACGGAGCAGCGGTCATGAATTCAGAGACCGATTTACTCATGTCACTCGGATTACAAAACCGCACATCACGATTTGTGAGAATCCCCAAAAGTTTGCGGTTCTCATCCGTGATCGGGACTCCGGAAAATTTGAACTTCGCCATCATTGCCTCGGCTTCTCCGAGTGTTGCTGAAATCGGCAACGTTACGGGATCGGTGATCATTCCGCTTTGTGAGCGCTTCACCTTGACAACCTCACCGGCTTGGTCGGCAATTGACATGTTCCTGTGCAAAACCCCGATTCCGCCCTGGCGCGCGAGCGCGGTTGCCATGCGGGATTCGGTGACCTTATCCATTGCGGCGGAAACAAGTGGGACGGCGAGTCTGATATCAGCGGCGAAAGTGGCGGACGTATCAACATCGGACGGCAAGACGTCACTCCAAGCTGGCACCAGAACAACATCGTCAAAGGTCAGACCCTCGTCTTCACGGAACAGTTCACTGGTTTTCATTTGTTGCCTCCTAGTTGCAAAGTTGAATAAGAGCATCTACGAGCAATTTGTGCTCGGCTTCGTGTACGCGTTTAGTGAATTCTTCAAGAGAATCTTGGGCCGATACCGCGATCTCCACGCTGGCAATCACGGGCCCATTGTCCACGCCTTCATCGGGCACGAAATGAACCATCGCACCACTGCGAACTCGCTCGCCAAGAACTGCCTCGGAATGGGCACGCTCAATTGAGTTGACTCCTGGGAGCTCACCAGGCAGAGCGGGATGAAGGTTGATCACTGGACTGCCAACATGATCGAGAAAGTTGGCCGAGAGCAACAACATCCAGCCGGCCAGGACCACATAATCAGGCACATACTGTGCAACGCACGCGGCAAGACGCGTGTCGTAATCGCGCCGCAGCTCACCTTGCACTTTTTCTAAACACACTGCCTCGATACCTGCGTCACGTGCGCGCTGGAGAGCGCGAGCATCGCCGTTATTTGAGATCACGGCAACAACATCAGCGGCAAGCACATTGGTGCTACAAGCATCCATGATTGCTTGCAGATTTGTCCCGGTTCCGGATGCCAGAACAACGAGACGTCCAGTCACCGCAACACAACTCCGCGTTGTCCCGCCTCAAGGCGACCAATGATCCAGGTCTGTTCACGAATTGCATTACGAACGGCATCGGTTTGATCTGGACTGGCGACTACAACCATTCCGATTCCCATATTGAGGGTGCGATAGAGCTCTTCTTTATCCATTGCCAAGATTTCACGAACAAGTCGGAATAGTGGTGGAACAGGCCACGAGTCCACTTCAACTACAGCACACACATTTTCTGGAAGCACTCGCGGCAAGTTGTCTGGCAGGCCACCGCCAGTGATGTGCACCAATGCACGTGCCAAATCCTCACGCAACACACGTTCAAGTACTGGCAAGTAGTTCCGATGTGGCTCCAGTAATGCGTCCGCCAGAGATACCTCTAGTGGAGCAACTACGGTCTCCAACGGCATCCATTCAAAAGCTTTGCGGAGCAACGAATAGCCATTTGTGTGTGGGCCATTTGACGCAATGCCGATGAGGACATCCCCAGGGCGCGGCGGGGATGACGGCAGCAGCTTTGCCCGATCAACCACACCGACCAAAGTGCCTGCGATGTCAAAGGCGCCATCGTTGTAGACCCCTGGCATCTCTGCTGTTTCACCACCGAGCAAGGCGCACTCCGCAACTTTGCATGCAGAAGCCATTCCTTCCACAATCTCAGCAACCATCTCACTGCGCAACTTTGATGAAGCAACATAATCAAGGAAGAACAACGGCTTTGCGCCTTGGACGAGCACGTCGTTGATGCAGTGATTAACAATGTCCGCACCGACTCCGCGATACCGACCCGTCCGCGCTGCAATTTCGACTTTGGTGCCCACTCCGTCTGTTGAAGCAACCAGAACGGGATGGTTGTAGTCCTTGAGGACACTGACATCAATGGAGCCACCGAATGAGCCAACCCCACGCAGCACATTTGGCCCATGCGTAGCTTCGACGGCGGCCTTCATTTTGTCTACTGCTTTTGTACCTTCATCAATATCCACTCCAGTAGCTGCATAGCTAGTGAGCATTGCACCACGAGCTCGCCACCCGATATCACGCCGAAATTGCATTCGTTCAAAACTTATTTTGTCAACAGCCGAATACGCTGCGGTCCGAGCGGCCAAGAGATCAACGCCCGTGCCGACCACGGTCAATACTCGACCACCTGTGGTCTTGAACTCGTTACCAGCCTTTTGGGTGCCTGCGTGGTACACAAATGAATTTTTTCGGTCGATGTCTTCAAGACCCTTGATGATCTTTCCAGTCTTTGGCTTTTCGGGATAGCCCTCGCTTGCCAGCACGACTCCAAGTGCGGCGCCGAACATCTTTGGCTTGAAGTCACTTGCAACATTTCCTTTGGCACATGCATAAAGAATCGGCAACAGATCTTCTTGCAGTAACGGCAACAGAACTTGGGCCTCAGGATCACCAAAGCGACAGTTGTACTCAATCAGCTTTGGGCCATCTGTTGTATGCATAAGCCCGGCATACAAAGCACCTCGGTACGGAGTGCCAAGAGAATTCATGTGATCAAGAATCGGCTGGATGAAAACACGAACAAGATCGTCAAGTTCTGGCATCCCGGGGGCTGGTGCAGGTGCATAAGCACCCATGCCACCAGTATTCGGGCCCCGATCACCCTCAGCAATTCGCTTGTGATCCTGGCTAAGTGGGAAAGCTACGGCACGAGTGCCGTCGCACATCGCAATCAGTGAGTACTCAGCACCTGTTAATCGCTCCTCGAGCACTGTCTCGGTGTCGTGCACCATTTGCTTGATGGCAGTCTCAATCTCTGCATCAGTTTGTGGAACCAAAACACCTTTGCCTGCAGCAAGACCCGATGCTTTTACAACCACTGGCACAGCGAGATCACGCCACCAGTTGATGGCTGCATCAACTTCACCCTTGTTGAATGTTTTTGATCGTGGAGATGGGATTCCGAGTCGAGTTGCCACCTCGCGCGTGTAAGCCTTTGACCACTCAAGACGCGCACACGATCGCGTCGGACCAAATACCGCCACGCCGTCTTCGATAAGTGTGTCGGCAAGACCCGCTGCCAATGCAACTTCAGGACCAACCACAACTAGTTTGATGTCATTGGATCGACAGGCATGGCGAATTGCGTTGAGATCGTCAACTTGGGCATCAATGCGAATTCCAGGCATGGCGTCACTGCCGGGCGCTACAAACAGTGCTGCGCAATTAGGTGACTTACTTATTGCTTCGGCGAGTGCGTGCTCGCGCCCACCGGCACCGACCACCATGACTCTCAACAACGACCTCGTCATCCGATGGCACCTTCAAAGGCCGCTTTGCCATTCGTGGGACTTATTTGTACGGGGTACTCCCCGGTGAAACAGGCCGTGCAGTATCCCTGCTCACGACCAATTGCCCTCAACATCCCATCTCGACTCAGAAATCCGATTGAATCACATCCGATGTGCTCTCGCAGTTGCTCAAGATCGAGACGCGCTGCAATTAGGTCCTCGTTGTGTCCCATATCCACACCGAAGTGACAAGCATTCACAATTGGTGGACACGTAAGCCGCAGATGAACTTCAGTCGCCCCTGCGTCGCGTACGAGCTTGACCAAGGGACCAGCGGTCGTACCGCGAACAAGCGAGTCGTCAATCATCACCACGCGTTTTCCTGTGAGGTTTGAGTTCAGCGCATTGAACTTAATTGCAACCCCACGTTCACGCATTGATTGTGTTGGCTCAATGAATGTGCGCCCGATGTATCGGTTCTTGATCAACCCATCATTGAACTCAAGACCCGACTCGCGTGAATATCCAACAGCGGCAGGGATTGATGAGTCTGGAACTGGGATCACTATGTCAGCGTCAACTGGATGTTCCTTGGCGAGTTCAACTCCAAGATTTTGGCGCACGGCATGAACACTGCGGTCATCCCAGGTTGAATCTGGACGCGAGAAATACACGAACTCAAACGAACAGCGCGCCTGCTGGGGAGCTGGTGCCATGACTTGACGACGCGCCATTACTTCACCGTGGAGTGTGACTATCTCTCCTGGCTCGACTTCAGAAATGCCGGTACAACCGAGTGTTTCAAGTGCGCAGGTCTCCGAAGCGACAGCGTGCCCCCCACCTGGAAGTTTGCCAACACTGAGCGGGCGAAAACCCCATGGGTCACGCACTGCCATCACGCGATCTGCGGTTAGAACAACTAATGAATAGGCGCCCTTCCACGCTGGCAAAGTGCGCTCAAGGCGCTCCTCCCATGTCGAACCACCTGCTGCTGCCAGCATCAAAGTGATGACTTCAGTATCCGATGATGCAGTCAGGCCGAAGCCACGGGCAAGAAGTTCATCACGTAAGGCACCAGCATTGACAAGGTTGCCGTTGTGTGCAACTGCGAGTGGACCATTCATGGTCTCAACCAAGAAGGGTTGTGCGTTGCGTGCGTTACTACCACCTGTGGTGGAATACCGTGTGTGCCCAATTGAGTGATAGCCAACTAATGGTGCGAGTGCCTCAGGTGTAAATACTTGTGAAACCAATCCACTTTCTTTGTGGATTCTTGCACGCTGTCCATCCGAGACAGCAATACCAGCAGCTTCCTGACCACGATGTTGAAGAGCGAAGAGTCCAAAGAATGACATTTGTGCAACATCATCACCAGTAGGAGTTGAGATCGCAAGAACACCACACTCTTCATGTGGTGAATCATCGAATGGATTTGGTTGAAGGTTCACAGAACTCCCTTGGATTTCAGTGCAGATTTGATGCGGTCATCCACCGGATATTCTCCAGGCAGGAACTCGTCTTCGGTTATGCGTTCAAAAGCTTTGATGTAACGATTTGATGTGGCTTGAATGACATCCACGCCAAGATCCGGTGGTGGACCATCACCCGTGTAGCCAAGATCTGCAAGAGCACGACGAATTGGTTCTTTATCAAGGCTCTCAGGATCGGCGCCTTCAGCAACACGTGACTCATAAGTAGCGCGTTCCCAGAAGCGCGATGAATCAGGAGTGTGCATTTCGTCAATCAATATCAATTGACCGTCTTGGTCAACTCCAAATTCATATTTGGTATCCGCAAGAATCAAATCTGCTTGGCCAGCGATCTGCTGACCAAAAGCGAACAAGGAAAGCGCGGCTGTTCGGATCAACTCCCATGTTGATTCGTCGACCAATCCGCGACTCACCACTTCGCTCTCACTAATTGGCTCATCATGCACTCCTGATGCACCTTTAGTAGTTGGTGTTATCAACGGCTGAGGAAGCAATGAGTCACGCACGAGTCCGTCTGCAAAACGATGGCCGTAAATCAAACGGGCGCCATTTGCGTACTGTCTCCACAAAGAAGTTGATGTATTACCAGTGATCGCACCTCTTACAACTACTTCAACTGGTAGCGGTGTGGCGTCCACTGCAATCAGCACATTTGGATCTGGCACTGCAATCACATGATTAGCAATGATGCTCTCAGTTTTTGCAAACCACCATGCAGCAAGTTGATTGAGAACTTGGCCTTTGTACGGCACGGCAGTAACAACCCGATCAAGTGCGGAGAGTCGATCAGTGGTCACCAACAAGCGTCGCCGATTGGGTAAAGCATACGAAACGCGTACTTTGCCCTCGCGACGGTCGGCGAGTTCAAGCGACAAGTCCGTGAATGGATACGTAACGGTTGGAATTACCCCGGCCACTTAACGCTCCATCGCATATCGAACGCCTGAGCGAAATAGATCGAGACCGAGTCCCGTCGTGCGCCCACGAGGGTTCTGACGCGCCAACACGTGATTCTCGGGGTGTGGCATCAATCCCAGAACTACACCTGATTCATCACAAATGCCCGCAATATCTCCAACAGAGCCATTCGGATTTACACCGACATAAGTAAATGCAATTGAGTCAGCAGCCTGCAGCTTCGCCACCGTGTCATCGTCGCAAACGAACCGTCCCTCACCGTGCGCGATTGGGCATTCGATGTTTGAAGTGAGGTCGCGTGTCCACACACACTTTTTGGAACTTGGCTTGAGTTCCACCCAACGACAATCAAAAGTTCCAGATGCATTGTGTCCAAGTGCGGCTCGACCCTGACTCCCCGGCAACAAACCCGCACGCACTAACGCTTGGAACCCATTACAAATACCGATCACTGGTTTGCCAGATGCAATGAACTCACGTAATTTCTCGCCTGCATGTGTCTCTAGGTCCAATGCGAACAGGCGCCCCGCGCCCGTGTTGTCGCCGTAACTAAATCCACCAGCGAGTACAAGTATCTCGGCTTCAACTAGCAACTGCGGTTTGCTTTCAAGCGCGGTAGGGGTAACGCGTCGTGGTGCAGCTCCAGCGAGTTCCAGTGCAAGAGCAACATCAGTATCACGATTTGTTCCAGGGGCTGCTACCACCAACGCTTGGGGGGACTTCATGACTGCCACGCAGCTAACAAGTCGGCGATCGCCACCGAGCCATCGTTTAAAAGTTTCAGAGTTGGGTCGGAAATCACGGTTCCAATAACCAATACCGATTCACCCATGGTGTCTTGAAACTCTCTTAGGTCTTTCGGTTCAACTTCCACCACGATGCGGCCAGTTGATTCAGAAAACCATCCGATTACAGAGTCAGGTGTTGGCAGCATCGTGATTTCAGCACCGAGGCGCCCACCAATACACATCTCTGCTATCGAAACTCCGAGTCCACCTTCAGCACAGTCATGCGCCGACTTCACTAATCCCTTGGTGATTGCAGCATGGAATCTGTTGTAGCGAACGGGAGCAGCTTCATCTATTCGCGGCACTACACCACGTGGATCTTCAAGAATCATCCCCAAATGACTCCCACCGAATTCTGCATGTGTTGAGCCGATGAGAACCAAAACATTGCCAGGCGTCTTCAGACCTGAAGTCACCACATTTTTTGCTTCAATCTCAGAAACAGCTGTGACCACAAGTGTCGGCGGTATGGCACTGCGTGATCCATCCGCTTCGGTCCATGCATTGTTCAATGAATCTTTACCTGAGACAAAAGGTGCATTGAACGCCAGAGACGCCGCGCACATTCCATCCACGGTGGATGAGAGTTGCCCAAGCACGATCGGATCACGTGGATCACCCCACGAGAAGTTATCTAGTAGCGAACACTTCTTCGGATTTGCACCTGCACATACCGAGTTACGGATCGCCTCGTCCACAACGAGCCAACCCATCGCTTCCGGGTCGCCTAAGCCAAACCAAGGGTTCACACCTATTCCGATTGCAAAACCAGCTTCTCTTCGCGGATCAATCCACACTGTGCCATCACTGTGGCCATCAAGTTCGCTGCCCGACAGTGGTCGCACAACGGTGGCCCCACCAATTTCGTGGTCATATCGGTGAACCACCGAAGCCTTTGACGCAATATTTGGATGTTGCAAGAGTTGAAGCAATGTTTCAACAATTGAAGACTTCAATTTAGGAACATCTTCTCGACCACGAGCCAGGGGGGCAACAAATTCCATTTGGCGCTGAGGTCTCCCGTCGTGAATGAAATTCATGTCGAGATCAATGACCACCTCACCCGAAGCAGTCACAATCAGTTTGTTGTCACCGGTGAATGTGCCTATGACAGCGAAATCCACGCCCTTTCCGAGGCAAAGTTGCCTTAGTGGTTCCGGATTCGTTGCTGCTAGAACCATTCGTTCCTGGGACTCACTGAGCCAAATTTCCCAAGCTGCTAGCCCTGAATACTTGAGGGGAACGAGGTCCAATTCACAACGCGCTCCGATACCTTCAGCCATCTCCCCGACTGCTGAAGACAAACCACCAGCGCCACAGTCAGTTATTGCCGTATAAAGGCCGCGTGCTTCACATAGCACTTCCATTACGAGTCGTTCCGTTAGGGGATCACCAATTTGCACACTCGCACCAGCGATTTCACCCGTGCTGGCATCCATTGTTAGAGACGAGAATGTTGCACCACGTATTCCATCGCGTCCAGTGCGTCCACCGATAACAACCACAGCATCACCAACATTTGGCCCACTAAGTGAAGGCGCTGCGAGTGTCGACTGTCCAATACATCCGGCAAACACAAGTGGATTGGCAACATAACCGGGATCATAAAGAACGGCGCCTGCAATGGTTGGCAGGCCAATCTTGTTTCCATAATCTGCAACACCAGCGATTACTCCGTCGTGAATCCTCTGTGGATGCAATGAGCCTGCTGGGAGTTGGTCGACGTGAAGATTCTGGGGGCCAAAACACAAGATGTCGGTACACGCAATTGGGTCATGTGCCGCTCCAAGAATGTCTCTGATCACACCACCCACTCCGGTATTCGCCCCACCGAAAGGCTCGACAGCACTTGGATGATTATGGGTCTCACATTTCAACGCCAGTGTGTGTTCACCGTCATATGAAATGATCCCTGCATTACCTACGAATGCAGAGATCACATATTCAGCATTGATCTTTTCAGTGGCTTCCTTAATGCGACCTAGCAGCGACTTGAGCTCATTGCCGTGTTCATCAAACAATCGCGCACGGAATGTCTTGTGTGCACAGTGCTCACTCCAGGTTTGAGCAATCATCTCCAATTCAACATCTGATGGATCCCGACCTAAAGACAAGAAATGATCACGGACCACTCGTAACTCTTCGGCATCTAGTGCCATCGCGCGTTCACGATTCAAACCATCAAGTGCAGCGTCATTACCGAGGGGAATCCGTTGCACGGGATCGGGCACGCTTGCCAGCACCCCGATCGGGGGATCCACGAAATCATTAATCGCCCAACGCTCTACCACCGAGTTAGCAAGCAGGCGTCGTGTCAACATCGCAACACCATCAGCGGTAACTGGGCCATGAATTTCATAACGCCGACCGGTTGCAACAGCTTTCACTTCAATGCCTAGAACCGACGCCGCGCGTTGCACCTCGCGCGCCTCGGAATCGGTCACTCCAGGCAGAAAGGCAATCTCAACCGTGTGGGACGCAGATGAACTCTCAATCCCCCACACGGCCCGCTGAAGAAGTGGGTCAACAAGAAATTGAGCAACTTTTGTCTTCGCCTGGTCATCAAGCGGTGGATCAAACCAGATGAGATCGCTGATTTCGATGCTCTCTACGCCCTTTACCTGGAGCGTTTTAGACGAGTGAACCGCGGCTTTGGCTCGTGGGTCAGTAGCGATTGACCTGATGGAAATTCGATTCTCAATCGTCCCAATACGATCTCGCATTACCCCTTGCAACCTAGGCGAGACGGCAAATTTAGGGCAATCAGAATTTACGAATTGTCAGCCTCGCGCTGCACGGGCATCACTGATCCATTTTTCTCGGACCCGCTTTGAGACATACGACTGGTCCTCGCCAACAGCGCGCTCCACACCATCCCACCACCACCACATCTGGCAGTCGCCCGGATTGCCCTTGAAGAACCAGCTCTGAGCCTCACCATGGGCTTTGATTGTGCGGCCCAGGTCATCGTGTGCTTCAACGTCGATTGTGCGCACCCAGCCATGCTCGGGGTCGACCACAACCTTGCGTTCGCCACCGATTATGTGCGCATAAACGCCATCGCGGATGAGGAATCCAGTCACGACCTGATCTGAGTCCAAAGTTGGAACGGTGTAGACGAGGAACGCCTCGCGTTCATTCACAGTGCCGTACGAGTAACCGATGCCACCGGTGCCAGACAGCTGGTCATGATCGGTTGTTTTGCGCTTTTTCGGGCGCCCTTGTGGGCGTGGGCCCCAAGAACGGTCACGCACCGCAAAACAGTCAATAGCAATTGACTCACCGTGAAGAATCATTGAGCCAGTCACGCGGCCCGCTTGGTCAAAGTGGACACCTTTATAGAAAGGTGCCACTCCGGTGGGATGAGGATTCGGGGGCATGATCGCGTCAAAAACGATGTCCAACTCGAATGCCCCGGGGTCTGAGTAACGAATCTGATACTTCTTCAAGGGTTCGAGGGTCTTGGTATGCACTCCATTGGGCCACTCGAAATCACGCATGTCCCGTTCACTTCGCGGTGGCAGCTGAAGCCCGTTGTAATTCGCGTGATACGGCAATCCCCACTCAAATGGTGACGATGCATCCCATACCCAAGCGCCACCATTGCAGATGTTCGCATTCGGTCGTGCTTGGCAATAGGTCCAGCCACTCAACTTGCGTTCGGGGACACACCACGAAAACCAGTTCGTTTCGGTCTCCCACCAGCGGTCGCTCAACACATGATCGTGGAAGTCGTCATCCTCGGGCCCGAATGTTGGGTACTCGTAATTGTTCTGTGTCACTTGGAGCTCCTGTCGATGCCTAACGCTGACGGTAGTTATCGTAAATACATGGTTTCAACTCCTGCAGTATTCATTGGTCATGGGAACCCAGTGACTGCAATTGAACCAAATCGATTTAGCACCGCGTGGGGTGAATTTGCTGCACAAGTTGAGCGCCCTAAAGCGATCCTCGCGATTTCGGCACATTGGTTCATCGGGGCCACCGCAGTTACCGCAATGGAAAACCCACGCACAATTCATGACTTCTACGGATTTCCCGATGCGATGTTTCAAATTCAATATCCAGCGCCAGGCAATCCGCGGCTTGCAGAACGAGTCGTGGAGATCGTTAACTCTGCTCAAGTGAGTTTGGATAAACACGAGTGGGGTCTTGACCACGGCACATGGTCACCGCTTCTATACATGTATCCCGATGCATCGATCCCCGTTGTACAACTCTCATTAAACGGGCATGAAACTTTTGACTACCACTTCAACATCGGGATGGAGCTTGCTGCTTTAAGTAATGAAGGGGTGATGGTGATTGCATCTGGCAACGTGGTGCACAATCTGAGCAAGGTCAACTGGGGGTTGCCCAACAAAGGTTTTGATTGGGCCCACAGCTTTGATGAACACGTCAGGGAAATAATGCTTACTGATCCAGCACGATTGGTGTCCGTATCTACCCACCGTGATTTCCGATATGCCGCGCCCACGCCCGATCACTTCATCCCGCTTCTGTATACAGCGGGCATCGTGGTCGCATCTGGGTGCAAAGTAACCACCATTT
>JBIIRE010000131.1:0-4413 GCA_044341655.1 Ilumatobacteraceae bacterium
TCGGCCGGATCAACTCCGTACCACTTCATTACAGCCGCTGCGATGTCGAAACAGTCGAGCAATCCAGTGCGTGAACTTCGATACGAAAACCTCGACATGGAGATCGGCGTTCCGTATATGCGAGCGATGGGCATCAAGTACTACATGGCTTTCACTGAAGAAGGCAAGCAGGCTGCGAGCACCGCCAAAGGCATCACCAAGATCGCCGAGTCGGGCCCATGGGTGATCTATGAAGTTCAAGATTCAGAGATCATTAGTCCATTGACGGTTGAGCCAGCGGTGGTTAATGAGCGATCGGGTGATTCGCGCGAGAGGTGGCTCGAACTTGGAACCAGTTATTTTCAAAATGGTGATGAATGGCCGGTAATGCCAGTAGCCGAAGGCCCTGATTCGTGGCAACGCATGGATGTCAAGGTTGATGAGTCACGCGTTGTTGGTGTTGCGGGTAGGTCGGGCCATCAAGTCGATGTTGTGGTGCCAGCAACAGATGTCGAACAGCGCACTGTTGATCCCGTCACGGTGTCCAATGTGGACATCGATCAGGACACAATCCGCTTCCGTGTGGACCGAGTAGGTGAACCAGTTCTGATTCGTGTTAGCTACTTCCCAAATTGGGAAGTGAAGGGAGCGGATGCTGTCTACCGTGCAGCTCCGAACTACATGGTGGTTGTGCCAACCGAATCACAGGTTGTGCTGACGTATGGAACTTCGGGAATTGAGTATCTCGGAATTCTGATGACACTTGCGGGGATTGGCATTTTGATCTTGTGGTGGCGTCGGGGGAGTCGCATCCATTACGGGGTGGGGCTTTATGGTCCGAGTTCCGGTGCCAGCGACCTGACTGAAAATTCAAATGTGGAGGCACTTGATGTCATCGTGAAGGCCTACGACATTCGTGGTCTTGTTCCGTCGCAGTTCAATGCTCAGATTGCGAATGCGCTCGGAATCGCATTCGCTAAATTCACCGATTCAGAAACTGTTCTAATCGCGCGCGATATGAGAACTTCGGGTGACCTCTTGTGCCGCGCTTTTGCTGATGGTGTTCGCCGCCAAGGTGTGAATGTCATTGACCTTGGTCTTGCCAGCACGGATCTTCTCTACTTTGCTGCGGGCACATTGAATGCGCCGGGTGCAATGTTCACTGCGTCGCACAACCCAGGGGAGTACAACGGCATCAAGATGTGCTTCGCTGGGGCAAAGCCGATCGGCGCCGATACGGGTCTGGCTGAAATCAAAGCGATTGCAGCAAAGGTGCTCGCGGGGCAAGCACCGAGAGCAAGTGAGCGCGAGGGAACGATCGAATCGCGTGACATGGTCGAGGATTTTGCAAACCACGTTGTGTCGTTCCTTGGTGGTGCAGACCTTGGAACGATGCGGGTAGTAGCGGATACTGCAAACGGAATGGGTGGCCTCGTAGTCCCAGAAGTATTCCGATTAATACCTGGCGTTGAGCTTGAGGTTATGTATCCAGAACTGGATGGAACATTCCCTAACCATCCTGCGGATCCGATTCAACCCGAGAACCAAAAAGATTTACGTGCACGTGTGGTTGCTGGCGGTTTCGATGTCGGACTGGCCTTTGACGGCGATGCTGACCGAGTTTTTGTTGTCGATGAAAAAGGTGAAGGCCTCTCTGGTAGCACCACAACGGCGATTCTTGCTGCCGCGGTCTTGCGAGATAATCCGGGGGCGACAATTCTCCATAATCTCATCTGCTCGCGTGCAGTCTCTGAGGTCATCCGTGAAAACGGTGGAGTGCCCGTACGCACCAAGGTTGGGCACTCGTACATCAAGCAAGTGATGGCAGATACAGGCGCAGTGTTCGGGGGCGAGCACTCAGCGCACTACTACTTCCTTGACAATTTCCGTGCCGATAGTGGACTCATCGCATCAATGATTGTGCTTGCCGAGATTGCTCGGTCGGGCAAACCGTTGTCCGAGTTACGTAAACCGTTTGACCGTTACGCCGCAAGTGGCGAGATCAATACGAGTGTCAATGACCCACTAGCAGTTATCGAACTCGTGGCCGAGGAGTTTGCGGAATTTCCACAAGACCGCCTTGATGGTCTCACTGTTGACTGTGGTGAATGGTGGTTCAACCTGCGGCCGTCCAACACGGAGCCGCTACTACGCCTGAATCTCGAAGCCGCTGACAGAAGTTCGTGCGATATGCATGTGTCGCGTCTCTTGTCATTAATCACTGGCGGCTAGCCTTCGCTTATGGCTCTTGATCCAAAATTGCTGGCGATACTGGCTGACCCACAGGACAAGGGTCCGCTCTATTACATCGAAGACGAAAACTGTCTCTATAACCCGCGGCTTAAGCGTTGCTACTGCGTTAAGGACGACATACCGGTGATGCTGATAGACGAGGCGATGAATCTTGATGATGCCGAGAACACTCGTGTGCAGAACAAGGTGAATAGCCAAGGCATTAAACCGACATTCGGCTAGCGTCAAGAGACTCTGAAAGGCACTGAAATGGCATCTTCTATTGGCGAGCGTCGCGACTACCGCGTGGCCGACCTCGGACTCGCACCGTTTGGACGCAAGGAAATTCATCTTGCAGAGCACGAGATGCCGGGTCTGCGAGCACTGCGCAAGGAATATGGCCCACTGAAGCCACTGAAGGGTGCACGCATCTCTGGTTCGCTTCACATGACCATTCAGACCGCGGTCCTAATTGAAACCCTCACCGAGCTCGGCGCAGAAGTGCGCTGGGCGTCGTGCAACATCTTTTCCACCCAGGACCACGCCGCCGCCGCAGTAGTAGTTGGTCCAAATGGAACCCAAGAAAACCCGCAAGGGGTCCCAGTGTTTGCTTGGAAAGGCGAGACACTTGAGGAATATTGGTGGTGCACTGACCAGATGATGACCTGGCCCGATGGTGACGGCCCCAACATGATCTTGGACGACGGTGGCGATGCCACGCTGCTCGTGCACAAGGGTGTTGAATACGAAAAAGCGGGTGCTGTTCCGGATCCAACAAGCGCAACTAATGCCGAGTTGGCAATCGTGCTTGGTCTTTTGCAGCGATCGCTAAAGGCGGACCCAACAAAGTGGACCCGCATGGCAGCTGGTATTCGTGGTGTCACTGAAGAGACCACAACTGGAGTGAAGCGTCTTTACAAGATGGCTGAAAAGGGGGAACTCCTCTTCCCGGCAATCAATGTGAATGACTCGGTTACAAAGAGCAAGTTTGACAACCTCTACGGATGTCGCCACTCACTAATCGATGCGATCAACCGTGCAACGGACGTGATGATCGCCGGCAAGCTTGCAGTTGTCTGTGGTTACGGTGATGTTGGCAAGGGCTGTGCACAGAGTTTGCGTGGCCAAGGTGCACGGGTCATCGTCACCGAGATAGATCCCATTAACGCTTTACAGGCCGCGATGGAGGGCTACCAGGTTGATACCACAGAGTCGGTCCTCGGTGAAGCTGACATCTTTGTAACGGCAACCGGCAATGAGGCAATCATCACCGTGGAGCACATGGCAAAGATGAAGCACAATGCAATCGTTTGCAACATCGGCCACTTTGACAACGAGATTGACATGGTCGGTCTCGCAAGAAGTGGCGCCACTCGTGACGAGCTAAAGCCTGGCACCGACCTTTGGACCTTCCCTGATGGGCACGCTGTAATCATTCTGGCCGAGGGTCGACTTGTGAATCTCGGTTGCGCCACCGGCCACCCGAGTTTTGTGATGTCGTGTTCGTTCTCTAATCAGGTAATTGCCCAGATCGAGATGTTCAACAACTTGAAGAACTACGAACTTGGCGTGCACATTCTTCCCAAGCGCTTGGATGAGAAAGTCGCCGCACTTCACCTTGAAGCACTCGGTGTGAAACTCACTCCACTATCGGACGAGCAAGCCGAATATCTCGGCATTAGCCCGAGCGGTCCGTTCAAGCCCGAGCACTACCGCTACTAAGCAGACCGCCGATAGGGGAATCCAACTTTTGGAATTCCTGATGCTCTGGTGCGTCACGCACTTGCATGCATGCAATTCGTTTTTGCCGCTGGTGAGTATGCCGGTGAATTGAAATCAGATGTGCTGCGACTCAAAAATGGGAACGATCGCAGAATCGCAATCAAGTTGGGTCGGATGCTCGTACCCGTGGTTGCTAATTGGTCGGTTGATTTCATCACTTGGGCACCTACAACGCGTGGGCGTAGGCGAACCCGCGGTTTTGATCATGCGGAGTTGATAGCTCGTGCAGTTGGAAAGGATTTAGGTGTCCGGACATTGCCGTTATTACGGCGAGAGGATGAAATTGCCCAGCAGGGTCGCAATCGTGCGGAACGTGTGCTCGGGCCAGTGATGGTGGCAAGACCCCGAGTATTTGCAAAACGTGTAGTCGTTGTTGACGATGTGGTGACAACAGGGGCCACTCTCTTTGCGTGCGAATCA
>JBIIRE010000132.1:0-4397 GCA_044341655.1 Ilumatobacteraceae bacterium
CACTGTCAAGCAGTTCATTGCACAATGCGCGAACATCAGCTTCCCATGCGGCGATCTTCTTTGGTGCAAAAGCTGGAAGCATCACACGACGAGCGTCATGGTGGAACGGCGGATCACTAGAGATCGGAGGTGCGGTACCAATTGGTGCCGGTGGCATGTCTGGCGCCAAGCTCGGCTTCATTCTTGACACAACAACGGACCGACTGGTGAAGCGATCGGTGTCATAGGCGATTTCTGAAACGTACTCATGGGTTACGGGGAGCCAGGTGCCTCCATACCGCGTGGTGTGCGCAACGGGACACTTGTCGCGCATCTCATCCCACAAGGCATGTGCGTTTTCGTTGTACTCAGGGTTCGCGTGATCGAAGTCAGTCATCCAATCGGTAACTGGACCGTAAACCTCGTTCAAATAAGTTTCTAGATCTTTAATGTCAGCCATTTCAGTCCTCAATCACGATTGCGTATTCCGGGCAGTTCTTCTCAGCTAGTCGCGCCTTGGCTTCGAGCCCAGCTGGCACGACACCATCGTTCAACACGAAGGCGGTACCGAGATCGTCAACATCAAATAGTTCTGGTGCCAGCGCATAGCAACGATTGTGACCCTGGCATTTAGACGTGTCGACTCTGACGCGCATTGGAACCCCGCTTCAACTCTCATTGAAGTCTAGGGAGCAAATGGCGTGACAGCGACAGCGGTCAGTGCAACTTTTCGCGGAGAAAGCCAAGCACCTGCTGGACCGAGGGCTCGTGGCGTTGCTCAGTAAGAACCGAATGGTCCCGCTTAGTGGCCGAAGGTAGTTCCACCCCCACGAATGCTTCTCCAAGAATTTCGCGCAAAGTGGAAAAGCGATCTCCGACCAGCGAATCCTTGTCATATCGCAGACCCAAAACTTGGCAACCCGCTGCGGCGCGTTCAACAACACGTTCAAGGTCTTGCTTGCTCAAATTAATGTCTGCAGCACGCGACTTGCCGACCGAAAACGGAAGCGACGGCTGCGATAAAACTGGAGCCAACATGATGTCGTCGACCATCATGCCAAGGGCGAAGCCGCCGCTGAAGCACATGCCTACTGCCCCTACGCCTTTGCCCCCGCATTCGGTGTGCAAAGTTGAGGCGAGGGCCCGCAGCCATGAGATCACCGGAGATGTCTTTCCCATCGCCATGGTTGTGAACTCGCGTGAGATGCAGACCTTGGCCATTGACTTTGCAATGTAGGAGCCTGACGGCCCCCTGCCCACTTCACCAACCAACAACGGCATCGCCACTGTGAAGCCACTATCAACAACTTCATTGGCGAATTGCTCAACGAGTGGCGTGATGCCAGGTATCTCGTGCACAACCACCACAAGTGGTCCAGTTCCACGCCTGTAAACCGGGTGAGTCACTCCTTCGTGAGTGAACTCACTTTGATTCCACCCTGAAAGAACTTGGTTGCTGGTCTTCACAAATCCCCCAATTTGATTATCTATACAGCTGATGAAGTTTGTTGAGCGCGGTCTCAGCTAACGCTGGAACAGCATCACGGAACCATTCAACACTGGAACCGTCATCACCCATCACGCCACCCGCGTAACGCGCGTAAACGCCTTCACAGATGACAGCAAGACGGAAATTTCCAAACGCTACGTAGTAGTCAACTTCTGAGACATCAAGCCCCGTGCGTTGCGCATATCGATCAACCACGTGCTTGTAGGTAGGAAATCCGATCACGCCCGTCGGGTCATTCTCGCGAGTTGCTGGTTCGCCGGGTTCGGCCCAGTACACACCGAGATATCCGACATCAGCAAGTGGATCCCCCAACGTGCAGAGTTCCCAGTCCAACACTCCAGTGATGCGCCCTGTCTGGGTGTCCACGAGACAATTACCAAAACGATAGTCACCGTGAGCGATTCCATTTCCCTGTTGGCGTGGAATGTGTGCGGCGAGAATGCGTGCTACTTCTTCAATCGCTGGTATCTCGCGGCTCTTCGAGTTCTCCCATTGAGTCGACCACCTTTTGACTTGGCGTTCGACATAACCGTCGCGGCGTGCCAAGTCACCAAGACCGACTGCGTCCACATCAACGGCGTGAAGTTCAGCAAGCACATCCACAAGATCATCAGCGGCAGCGGCGAGTACTGATTGCGGTAGCGACGCAGCTTTTTGCTGAGAGTCGAGCACCTCACCGTCCACCCAAGCCATCACATAGAAATGCGCATCATTGACTTCGACGTCTGTGCAGAGCCCAAGTGCCTTTGGCACTGGCACCCCTGTCTTGCCAACCGCACTAATGAGTCTGTGTTCGCGCTCCATGTTGTGGGCCGTTGCGAGGATTTGTCCCATAGGTGGCCGGCGCAAAACAAACTTGGTGCCGTTTGCATCAACAACTTTGAAGGTCAAGTTCGAACGACCACCAGCGATCAACGAGAAATCAAACGGTGCCTTTGCCCCTTCGATGTTGGCCTCAAGCCAACGAGTCACATTCTCAACGTTGATACCGCGCATCGTGACAACGGTAGACGAAGTAGTGAAGCCGCTTGTCAGCCTGGGCGGGCAGCGCCAGAAACGTTGCGCCAAGTAACGGCTGAAACACTTACATAGCTTCCCGTTTGCGGCGAGTGAATCCACATGCCCTTTCCGAGGTACAGGCCAACGTGGCCAATCCTCGGGCTGTAATAAAAAATCAGATCTCCTGGTTGAAGCTTCGAGATCATCTCACTCGTCACGTTTCCAGCCGAAACACTGAACAACTGAGGATTGCTCGCAAATTGACTACGTGAATCGCTGCCAATCCATGTGCCCCATGCATACATCGTGAAACCTGAGCAGTCGAAGCCGCGGCCTTCACAGAATCGGCAGACTTTGTCGTAAGGAACACCCAGCTGGGTGCAGCCGCGCGCGATCGCAGCAGCCGCTCTTGGTGACGCGGGTTCAAGTGGTTTGCACCCCGAACGATCGCCATCCCACGACGGCAACGGACCGGTGTACTCGGAGTTTGACTCTTCGATTCGTCTTTCTTGCTCAGCCGCCAATGCCGCACCCAACTCGCGTTCGGCTTGCTCCTTCTTGGCTCGGAACTCAGCGGTTAACCCATCAAGGGTTGACTGGCGTTGCTTCAACTGTTTTGCCACACCCTGGGCGTAGTCCTGCTGGCGTTCAAGATCGAGACGCTGGTTGGTGACATCCAAAACCAATGCATCAAGCTCATCGGCCTGATTCGAGCCAGCATTCATTGCGATACCGGTCAGATACTCCCTTTGCACCGACTGAGTGAGACCGCCGGTATCGGTGAGCAGCGATGCAAGACCGTCATTGCGTCCACCATTCATGAACGCCTTTAGCGCTGACTGGCGCAGCTCGCCACGCATGAGGTTGAGCTCGGACTCTTTCAGGGTCAGCTCATCGATCTTGTCCTGAAGATCCGTAGACAACGATTCATACTCGGCCATGGTCTCGTCGTAGTCCGCACCGACCTGATACAGCTCTGATTCCAGGCGCTCGAGTTCGTCGGCGATTCTGTTGACGTCCTCTTGGGTCGGAGCAGCGTTGACCACCGAAGTGGACATTCCGAGGCCAGCAACAAACAGGGTTGCTGCCACGAGCACCGCGCCAGTGGCGCGACGGGTCAGTCGAAGGGGTCTGGCTGACATGGGTTATAAGCCTAGGAGATGCCCCAGAAATCCCGTGGTCGGGCTAAAACCCTTGCCAAATAAGGCTTTCTACTCCCATTCAATGGTGCCGGGTGGCTTTGAGGTGACGTCGTAGACCACTCGGTTCACCCCCGGGGTCTCGTTGATTATTCGACTCGCCATCTTCTCCAACAGGTCGTACGGGAGCCGGGCCCAGTCAGCAGTCATGGCATCTTCTGAGGTCACGGCACGGATGATGATCGGATAACCGTAGGTACGTTCGTCCCCCATCACCCCGACTGACCTGATGTCGGCGAGCACGGCGAAGGCTTGCCAGATCTCCCTTTCAAGACCAGCGTTGGCGATCTCCTCACGCACGATCGCATCAGCTTGTTGCAAGAGAGTGACCCGCTCGGGGGTCACTTCGCCGATGATGCGAACTCCAAGTCCGGGCCCAGGGAATGGCTGGCGCCACACAATCTCATCGGGAAGACCCAGCTCTAAACCAACCTTGCGAACTTCATCCTTGAACAAGTGCCGCAATGGTTCCACGAGTTTGAGGGTCATGTCGTCAGGCAATCCACCGACATTGTGATGGCTCTTAATTACTGCAGCCGTTCCATCTGCGCCACCACTTTCAATCACATCCGGATAAAGAGTGCCTTGCACCAAGAATTCCGCATCAGATATGCCGCCGGTGTTCTCTTCAAAGATGCGCACGAAAAGCTCGCCGATAGCTTTTCGCTTTGCTTCGGGCTCAGTTACATCTTTTAGTTTTTCGAAGAAGC
>JBIIRE010000133.1:0-4363 GCA_044341655.1 Ilumatobacteraceae bacterium
GCAGATTGCTGAGTACGTAGCTCTTGAAAAGCTTGGTTATGAAGTGAGTATCACCGAAGGTGCAGTCATTGTTTCGGATCTTGTTTGCGAAGCGACACCAGCACGTGACAGCGCTTGTGAGGTGCTGGAGATCGGCGACATGATCACGAGTGTGAACGGGGAAGAGACGAAGACCCTCTCATCGTTAGTTGATGTACTTGAAGGTCGAGTGATTGGTGATGTGCTCGCAGTGGAGGTACTGCCGTACGGCAAGGTCAATACCGAGACACGGGATGTGCGCATGATCGCTAGTCCAAGTGACCCCACCCGACCGATTATTGGATTTGTTCCTGCGGACACTCGGAAAGTTGAAGTTCCGTTCGAAGTTGAGATCAAAACCGCAGCAATCGGAGGCCCTTCGGCTGGACTTGCGTTTACATTGGCAATCCTTGATGAACTCACCCCGGGTGAACTGCTTGGGCAAACGAAAGTTGCCGTAACGGGCACGATCAACGATGACGGCACGGTCGGTGCAATTGGTGCGCTTCAACAAAAGGCTGTTGCTGTGAAACGTGCTGGGGCGAAAGTCTTCTTAGTGCCTGCTTCGCAGTCAGACGATGAGATAAAAGAGGCCCAAGATGCCGTGGGCGAGGGTCTCAAGATTGTGCGCGTTGCCACCTTGGATGAAGCACTGCTCGTGCTGTCTGAGATGGGTGGCGACCCGCTAAATGAGGTAAATGCCACAAACTGAGGCACAAATGCACTTAGCATTTAAGGGCAATGTCTATTTCCTTCTCCCGTCCAGACCCTTCTTCGCCCGCAGCCGTGGGCGCTGCGGCGTTCTCGGTCGGGCGTAGAGGGTTTGACCAAAACGAGGTCAAAGAGTTCTTGCGCATGGTTGCAGCCGAGTTGGCACGGCTGCAGGAGCGCGAGAAATTTCTCGAACGCGAGTTGCGCTCAGCTCAAACACGGGCGATTTCTGAGCCCGGTGCGCTCACCGAGGAAATGGTTACCGAACTATTGGGTGAGGAAACAGCAAGGATTATCGCTGCAGCCCGTGAAGCAGCTCTTCAGATTCGCGAGCGCGCCGAGGAAACAGCAGGTCGGCTGATCCGTGAGGCGAGTGATGATGCATCACGAATCCGCAAGGAAGCCGATATCGATTCACAAAGGATGCGCGGTGACGCAGCTAGCGATGCGCAGGCTGAAATTGAGATGGCGCGCCAGCAGGGCACTGAGATGGTCAATGAGGCGCGCCAATATCGTGAGCGTGTCCTAAACGAACTCGCAAAGCGACGCGAACTCGCACGCGAGCAGATTGAACAGTTTGAGCACGGGCGCGACCGACTCCTCAACTCGTTTGAACGCGCGCGCCAAACCACCGAAGAAGTATTGACAGAGCTGTCGGCGGGGCAAGACGAAGATGCCGAGTTGATTGATCTAACCAACTCAACTGGGCCAATCCCAGTAATTCAAACTGCAGCACCAACTGGTGAAATCTTTGATGTCGAAGCCGAAGAGATGGCCGAGATAACGCCGTTTGAGGCTGCAGAATCTGCTCCTGTCGCTGAGATTGCTGAAGTTGCCGAGGTTGAAGTCCGCGTAGTGGAGCGTGACTCAACCGAACCAAGCAATGTCACGTCAGCGGTGTTTGGTGAAGTTCCATCTACCGGCGCCGCTAGTGACTCCACTTCCACTGCTGTCGCTGACACCGAATCTGACCACGTTGCTCCGGTTGTTTCGCTATTCCCAAAGTCAGAAGTACGAGCTGTAGATGTGGCCCCCACAGTTACGCCCAAAGAACACAAGAGTGATGGTGCATCAGTCGACAACTTGTTTGAGAAGTTGCGCACAAGCAGCACGGAACAAGTTGTGGAGCGTGTGAAAGCGAAACCCGCGCGCGAGGACAAGGTTGCAAAGCCGAAGCAAGAAGATAAATCTGTGGCCAAGACGGTTAAGAGCACTAAACCACGCGTGGCACCCGCTCGCGAAGCAGACCTGACCACAGAGATTGCAAACTTGGCAAAGAAGTTGAAGCGTGTGTTCGCCGATGAGCAGAACGGATATTTTGAATTTCTGCGGCGCAAAGGTGCTGCCAAGAAACTTGATTCAATGCTTGCCGATCTTGAAGCTGATCTCGATCGATATCGCGTGATGCTCGAACCCGAATTGATGGCTGCAGCCTTGAAAGGCGCAAGTTCAGTATCCGATGCTTCGGCGGCAACTCTTCGGCGGGACCTCAAATCGGGTGATGTCCTCGGCGAAGTTCACACTTATGTCGGCGACAAGGTCGTTGAGCCGATCCGCAAATCGGTGCAAAAGTGCCTAAAGAGCGTCGATGGTGACACTGATCAAGCAATTACGGCCCTAAGAGGCGTATACCGGCAGTGGCGAAGCGACAAGGCTGACGCCCTAGCCGAAGATTTGTGCCGCCTGGCATTTGGGCGTGGAGCCCAAAACACCGCCAAGTAGGACTAGATTCGCGCAGGTGCGTAACCCCTCAGACCTTCCCCCCCGCGGAACCCGTGGCCCACGACTTCCCCAGTTTCGAGTAGGCCGTCCCGGCAAGGGCCGGATCGTTCTTATTGGAATTGTTCTAGCTCTATTGCTGCTGTTGGTATTCGCCAGGAGCTTGTCTGGCTGGTACATGAACTTGCTCTGGCACGATTCACAGGGCCGGGGTGATGTTTTTTGGTCCGTACTGCGCACCAAGGTGATGTTGGTTGCAGTATCGGCACTCTTCTTCATGGTGTTCACGTATGTGAATCTCATGGTTGCTGACAAGTTGGCTCCAGCCATGCTGGGGGACTCACCACAAGACCGAGCAATTGCACCAATTCGCGCGGTGCAAGGGAAAGCACGAGTGCTGGTGCGCCTGCTAGTTGCATTCGTGTTCGGACTCTTTGTTGGGTTGCCAGCAGCGTCCCAGTGGTCGAATTGGATGTTGTTCCGCCACCAACAGAGTTTTGGGATCAAGGACCCGCAATTCAACACCGATATTGGTTTTTATGTTTTCCGGTTGCCATTCCTTCAGTACCTAGTCAGTTGGTTGTTCGGGGCAGTGGTGCTAGCAACGATTCTCACGGCAGTTGCCCATCTTCTCAACGGTGGAATACGACCACAAGCAGTTGGCAATCGATTGAGCACTCAGGCCAAGGTTCATCTGTCGGTGTTGCTTGCGATCATGGCACTGTTGCGGGCCGCATCGTATTGGTTGACCCGCTTTGATCTCACACGTTCAACTCGCGGTGTTGTTCAGGGTGCCACATACACCGATGTCAAAGCGCAACTACCGGCGACAAATTTGATGATCCTTGTGAGCATCGCAGTTGCACTCTTGTTGCTGTGGAACGTACGTCAGCGCGGATGGCGCTTGCCTGTAATGGCGCTAGGCCTTTGGGTGGTGGTGGCCTTGATTGCTGGCACTGTGTATCCAGCCATTATTCAGCGCATAGTGGTGCAGCCAAACGTAAGCACACGAGAATTGCCTTATATCCAGCGCAACATCGATGCCACTAGGGCTGCACTCGGGCTCGACAAGGTTGAAGTTGAGGAAATCTCTTTCTCGTCCATAACAACAAGTGATGTTGTGGCCAATGATGCTGCATTGCGTGACGTGCGCCAGCTCGAGCCAACTCAGATGCGTGACCGCTTTGCTTTGGACCAAGGCAAGTCTTCCTTTTTTGCGGTACGTGATCTTGATGTGGATCGCTATTCAATTGATGGTCGAGTACAACAAGTCCTTCTTGCTACGCGTGAATTGAACCCAGAAGGCGTCCCAAATAACACATGGGTTTCCCGTAACTTGTCGTATACGCATGGCTGTGGAGTTGTCGCAGCACCTATGAGTGTTGTAACCGCTGATGGGCGTCCGGAATACATCGATCTTGGAGTGGAGCGACCCGAGATCTATTTCGGTGATGGTCTCGGTGGATATTCAGTAGTTAAGACAGATCAGCAAGAGCAAGCATGCGATACGGATGCAGAACCTAAGTCATATCAAGGCGATCTGGGTATCAAGCTTGATTCCCCGTTACGTCGAATTGCTGCCGCAATCAATTTTGGTGAGTACAACTTGTTTGGTTCACGCTTGATCACCGAAGATTCGCAACTCCTTTGGGTGCGCGATATCAAGTCACGTGTGAGCAAGCTCGCACCATTTCTTGAGATCGATACTGACCCATACCCGGTAGTGCTCGATGGCAAGATTTTCTGGGTTGTGGATCTATTTACAACCACAAATCGCTATCCATATGCACAGCGCGCCAACACTGATCAGTTGAGTTCGGCGAGTGGGCTCAACAAGGACTTCAACTACGCCCGCAACAGTGTTAAAGCAGTTGTTGATGCTTACACGGGAGAGGTCAACTTCTACGTAAGTGAT
>JBIIRE010000134.1:0-4356 GCA_044341655.1 Ilumatobacteraceae bacterium
GCAACAAAGTTGATTTTCCGGAGCCAGATGGCCCCACGAGAAAGACAAACTCACCCTTTTGCACTTCAAAGGACGCATCGCGCACCGCAACTGTTTCCTGTGCATACTCCTTGGTGACACTTTCGAGGCGAATCATTGTGCGGACCTCCTCCAGCGCAAGTAGCCCTCCATGAATTCATCGAGGTCCCCGTCAAGTACGGCTGCGACGTTACCCGCTTCAACTTCAGTGCGGAGATCCTTGACCATTTGGTAAGGCTGAAGCACATACGACCTGATCTGGGTACCCCAACCGACCTGGGCTTGACGCCCAGCAATCCGATCTAACTCAGCTTGTCGATCCTCTTCTGCTCGAGCGGCAATCATCGCCCGCAATCTGTTCATTGCTTTTTCGCGGTTTTGCAACTGACTGCGTTCTTCCTGTGACGAAGCAACAAGACCCGTTGGTTCATGAATCAGCCGCACTGCAGACGAGGTCTTGTTCACGTGCTGGCCACCCGCACCGGAAGCTCGAAAAACTTCCATGCGAATGTCGGACTCATTGAGCTCCACATCAGGCGCATCCATTACTGGCCACACTTGCACACCAGCAAATGATGTTTGACGTCGCCCCTGATTATCAAAGGGTGAAATGCGCACCAATCGGTGGGTTCCACGCTCTGCCGTCATTAGCCCGTACGCATATCGGCCGTGAATTGTGAATTCGCAAGAAAGGAGCCCCGCTTCGTTGCCTTCAGAAATGTCATCAATCTCAACACCAAATCCGCGACGCTCAGCCCAGCGTGAATACATGCGCAGCAACAACTCGGTCCAGTCTTGGGCATCAACCCCACCTTCTTTGGAGTTGATCTGCACGATGCAATCTGCTTCATCATGCTCTCCGGTAAACAGACTGCGAAGCTCTAGGCCGTCAAGCTTCAGTGAGATATCGCCGATACCACTTTCAATCTCCGATTCCTGTGACGCATCATCAACCTCACGCGCGAGCTCGTGAAGCACTTCTGCATCTTCAAGACTCGCGACAAGGGCGTCAAACTCCTCGATGTCACCTTTGACATTTGAATATTCAGCATTGACCTTTTTTGCATGATCTTGGTCATCCCAAAGGTCTGGCTTTGCAACTTCGACTTCAAGTTCACCAAGGCGCAAACGAGAATCGTCGATACGTAGGTAGATCTTGGCTTCATCGATTCGGCGGCGCACTTCGCGCAGGTCGTCAGTAAAGTCACGCATAGTGGAGCCCCGTCAGACGTTGGAGCCGTGGCACTGCTTGAATTTTTTCCCTGAACCGCACGGGCACGGTGCGTTACGTGGGGTGCGGTCATACTCAGACTTCACCACTGGTTGGCTCTTGGTTTCTTCTGGCGCACGTATTGCGGTTGGATCAACTTCGCCAGACGCAACAGCTTGCGCTGCAACGGTGCCGAAAGCATCCTGTGAAACGCTCTCGGAAGAAATCTGCTGAAGGTTCTGCACTTGAACCGCTGGCTCACCCTGCTGGACGACCTGAACATGCATCACATACTTCACAAAGTCTTGAGCAATGCCCTTCATCATTTCGCCAAACATTTCGAAACCTTCGCGCTGCCACTCGACCAGGGGATCTTTCTGCCCCATCGCGCGCAAGTTGATGCCCTCTTGCAGGTAATCCATCTCTTCGAGGTGCTCACGCCAGCGCTGATCAATGATCCGCAACATCACCTGACGCTCAATCTCGCGCATTGTGGTTTCGCCAAGTGTTGCTTCGCGTTGGGTGTAGTAGGCGGTCGCGTCGGCCATCACCAAGTCGTACATGTCGTCAGTTGAACCAACGTTGCCGAGAGACGCTGCGTCGATCTTGCTTGGCCAGTAAGAGTTCAACTCAAGTGCGAGTCCGTCTAGGTCCCATTCGTCATCAGCTTCTGAAACGCAATAGGTCTCAATAAGTGAATCAACGGCGTCGGCGAGGTACTCCATCGCACCCGATTTGAGGTCGGCCCCATTGAGAATTTGATCACGGCGCTGGTAAATCACCTTGCGCTGTTCGTTCATCACTTCGTCGTACTTGAGAACGTTCTTGCGGATCTCGCCATTGCGCTGTTCGACAGTTGTTTGTGCACGTTCAATTGCCTTGGTGACCATCTTGGCTTCGATGGCTTCATCGTCTGGCAATGCGCGACCCATCACCCATGACAACGCACCAGTGGCGAACAGCCGCATGAGTTCATCGTCAAGGCTCAGGTAAAAACGGCTCTCCCCCGGGTCACCTTGACGACCCGCGCGACCGCGAAGCTGATTGTCAATTCGGCGGCTCTCGTGACGCTCTGTTCCAAGCACGTAAAGACCGCCCACTGCACGAACTTCTTCGCCTTCGGCTTTGCACTGCTCTGTGAACTTCGCAAGATGGTGTTCGTATCGCTTCTTTGCCTCGATGCGTTCGGTGCGGTACTCCTCAGGCATTTGATCAAGAGGCAACGGAAGCACAAACTCATCCTCAAGCGCGAGAGCACTAAAGCCCTCAGAGAGCACCGCGTGGCGGGCAAGACCTTCAGGATTTCCACCAAGAAGAATGTCAACACCGCGACCCGCCATGTTCGTGGCAACCGTGACAGAACCCAGGCGACCGGCTTGGGTGACGATTAGAGCCTCACGTGAATGCTGTTTCGCATTCAAGACTTCGTGAGGTATCCCCAACTTGTCCAATTGGCGCGATAGGTATTCACTCTTTTCCACGCTGATAGTGCCGACGAGAACTGGCTGGCCCTTCTCATGCCTTTCAGCGATGTCTTGCACCACAGCGTTGAACTTGGGAACCTCACCCTTGTATATGAGGTCAGCATTGTCGACACGCACCGTTGGGCGATTCGTTGGAATCGGCACAACCTGCAGACCGTATGTATTCACCAACTCGGCAGCTTCTGTTTGCGCCGTGCCGGTCATACCCGCCAATTTGTCGTACATGCGGAAGTAGTTCTGCAAAGTGATGGTGGCGAGAGTTTGATTCTCCTCACGAATCTTCACGCCCTCTTTGGCCTCCACCGCTTGGTGCAAACCTTCGCTCCACCGCCGTCCCTCAAGGATGCGGCCAGTGAATTCATCGACAATCTTTACATCGCCACCTTGGACGATGTAGTCCTTGTCACGCTTGTAGAGCTCCTTGGCTTTCAGTGCCGCCTGTAGCTGATGCACGAGGTTTTGCTGCACTGCATCGTAGAGGTTCTCGATTCCGAGAGCTTGCTCCACCTTTTCAATGCCAGCTTCGGTTGGAACCACTGTGCGCTTGTCTTCTTCCACCTCGTAGTCGGTGTCGCGCTGCAATGAGCGCACAATGGATGCGAATCGGTAGTACAACTTCGCCGCATCAGCCAACCGACCAGAGATGATGAGCGGTGTACGAGCTTCGTCAATCAGGATCGAGTCGACTTCGTCAACGATCGCAAAGTTGTGTCCACGCTGAACCTTTTCAATAAGTGAGCCAGCCATGTTGTCGCGCAGATAGTCAAAACCAAACTCATTGTTCGTGCCGTATGTGATGTCACACGCGTACTCGGCGCGCTTTTCGGCGGCGGACTCTTTCATTCCCGGCACAACGAGGCCGACACTGAGGCCAAGCCAGCGGTGAACTCGGCCCATCCACTCGGCGTCACGACGCGCGAGATAGTCGTTCACCGTGACGAGATGTACGCCTTTACCCGTGAGCCCGTTGAGGTATGCAGGAAGAGTTGAGACAAGGGTTTTTCCTTCACCGGTCTTCATTTCCGCAACCCAACCAAAATGCAGGGCTGCGCCACCCATCAACTGCACGTCGTAGTGTCGCTGCCCCAACACCCGCGTCGCCGCTTCGCGGACAACGGCAAAAGCCTCCACCAATAGATCGTCAACGTCTTCTCCACGCTCAATCCGTGACTTGAATTCCTGAGTCTTGGCTCGCAGCGCATCGTCAGAGAGCCCGACCAAGGGCGTGCCGGCAGCGCCGATCTCCGGCACAAGAGCCGTGAGCGCTTTAACTTTCTTGCCATCACCGGCTCTGAGGACACGATCAAGGATTGACATGCGAACGATAAGCCTACCTTTGGGCACCTCTCAGGACCTTGTGCGGGCCGTTTCTTACTTATTTATTGGGTAAATATTCATCTTTTGTGTCGCAAACGATTGAAGAATGGGTCCGCGCCACTGCCACCAAGAGCACGTCGCTGGCGCCTGCGTGCCGCAATGCTGATTCGCACGCAAAGAGAGTGGCCCCTGTTGTCACCACATCGTCAACAACGACTACACGTTTTGCAAATACTCGGGGTCTTGCCACCATCACTGGCCCGAGCACACGTTCCGCACGATTGCGACCATGCTGAGCAATTTCATCCTCTCGCCGTAATAACGGCA
>JBIIRE010000038.1:0-13654 GCA_044341655.1 Ilumatobacteraceae bacterium
CTGACGGGCAGCTTGGAACCGGTAACACCAACAGCAGCAACATCCCAGTGGCGGTTACTGGTGGTGCACTGGCAAACAAAACCGTCGCCCAAATCGCAACCGGCAACGGCCATACGTGTGCGTTGATCTCTGATGGCACAGTCACCTGCTGGGGTTTAGGTGCTGACGGGCAGCTTGGAACCGGTAACACCAACAGCAGCAACATCCCAGTGGCGGTTACTGGTGGTGCACTCGAAAACAAAACCGTCACCCAAATCTCAACAAGTTGGAACCATGTGTGTGCGCTGAAATCAGAAGGCACGGTCGCTTGCTGGGGCTACGGCGGTCTCGGGCAACTCGGAACAGGTACCAACAACAGCAGTAACACCCCAGTAGCAATCACTGGGGGCGCCCTCAGAAGGAAAACCGTTACCCAGATTGCGACAGGTGCTAACCATACGTGCGCACTGCGATCAGAAGGCACAGTTACCTGTTGGGGATTCAACGAATCCGGGCAGCTTGGCACTGGTGAAATCACGAGCAGCCTTACTCCAGTGGCGGTGACTGGTGGCGCACTCGCAAACAAAACTGTCACCCAAATCACAGCGGGACAGGACCATACGTGTGCATTGATTTCAGATGGCACTATTACCTGCTGGGGCTACAACGGTGTGGGGACTCTCGGTACCGGGGACCTGATTGATAGCAATGTTCCCGTAGCGATAACCGGCGGCGCACTCACCGGAAAAACTGTTACCCAAATCACGGCCGGGTCCGGCCATACGTGTGCATTGCTCACCGATGGCACAGTCGCCTGTTGGGGCTTTAACTATGCCGGGGGGCTTGGCACCGGCGACCTCAGTAGTGTCAATGTTCCCGTAGCGATAACCGGTGGCGCACTCACCGGAGAAACTGTCACCCAGATAACGGCCGGTGGATACCACACTTGTGCGTTGATTTCGGATGGCACTGTTTCCTGTTGGGGTTTGAACAATAGCGGTCAGCTTGGAACCGGGGACCTGATTGATAGCAATGTTCCCGTAGCGATAACCGGCGGCGCATTCACAGGCGTAACTATTTCGCAAATCACGGCCGGGTATCAACATACGTGTGCGTTGATCGCAGACGGTGGGATTGCATGTACAGGTGACGACTCCTATGGGCAACTCGGAACGGGTGACAACACCGACAGCAGTATTCCAATTGCAGTAACCGACGGTGAACTCACAGGAAACACCGTCATCGAAATCACATCTGGGAATCAACATACGTGTGCATTGATTTCAGATGGCACGGTGACCTGCTGGGGTAATAACCAATTCGGGCAACTTGGAACTGGTGACAACCTCGACAGCAACACTCCGGCCGAGGTGCGCTGGCCCACGCGTGCATCTGCAACGACAAAGCCCATAGTTTTGGGGACACCGCGGGTGGGACAGAAACTCAGAGTCAACAAAGGACGATGGACCGGGGATCCCACACCAACGTTCACTTATAAGTGGTATGCCTGCACGGCAAAGGTGACGCGAGCGACACAGAGCATTCCTGGCTCTTGTCGAGTGATTAAGAACGCGACACGATCACGTTTCAAGCTGAGCCCGGCTCAGAAGGGCAAGTACATCGCGGTGCTAGTGACTGGCGTCAGCACTAACACTACGGCTACACGCTGGCTGTCCAGGACAACCACCGCCAAGGTCAGTTAAACGCCATTCACTTTAATCCCGAACAATTGAAACGAAGTTAGCGTCCCTAAAAACACCCAATGAAGCATGAGAAATGACTAACCCCAATTGGTGTCATACATATTGGTTGCAATAGCGGGAGGATGCATATGCAGTTCAAGAAGGTCGCTATTGGTGTTGCAGTTCTACTCGCGGGCACGGTAACCGTCTCATCTTTGGCAAGTGCGCTACCCGACCCTGCCGAATTCAGTGTTGTGGCCGATGCCGATACCCGTGGCATCGAAGTCAATGGGGCAGATACTCAGTGTGATGACAACGGGAATGCAATTTCACTTTACGACTATGTAGACAGTGGTGACATTGGCACCATTCAATGCACTATTGAATTCAAATTGACCACCACTAACCAATCAGTCACTAATGCGCCAGTTAGAAGCAGTGTGATCGGACGCGGATCTCTCGCGTCAACCTGTGATGAGCAGCGTTCATTGGAAGTCAACTTTGACTTGACTGTTGACGATTCTGGTCCGTCGAATCGATATGAGCCTTCAAACTTCCAAGCATCATTAAGTGGCAACAAGTTTTGTGTATGGGCGATGGACTTCAACGACGTGGATGACTCAAAACTGAGTGGCAATATCTCAAGCTCATATTCAGTCAATACTGACGATGGCGATCTCAGTTTGAGTAATCGCTGTGAGAACTATGGACTCTTCCCATCTATTTGCTTCAAATACACAATCCGTAACTCCGCATTTGTTACAGGCGGAAGTGGCACATACGCAGGGGCAAGTGGTCCAGGTGAGTTCACCGACAACGAGTACAGCCAATTTGCAATTGAAACTGAGACGATGCCGGGCGGGCCCCAAGGGAGTTTTTCTTCTGGTTGGGTTGCGCCAGTCCCACCGCTTGGGCCAGCATCGCGAAGTGTCGCTTCAATTTCAGCCAAGCGTCTCCGTACCGGTTCAATTAACTTCAATCTTCGTACCAATAGCAATCCAAGTGTGCGAATGGTTATTGGTAAGACGTGTGGACGTTCAGTGCTAACTACCGGCGTAGACGCTCCGAAGATAAAGATTGCAGCCGCACCCGGAGCAACGTGCTCAGTCACTGCTACCTACCGCACTCTTATTGGCCCACGCACAAAGACAATTGGCTATCCGGTTGTTGTTTTTGACGGCCTGCTTACGATCGGTGTTACTCCTACCTGGGCACGTACCAATCTTGGTGCGTCTACGGGTTCGCAGATTTTGATCAACACTCGTTGCGTTTTGGATAGCTATCCCGAATTTACTGCTGTGATGAAGGTCTATGTCGGACGCTACGTCCGCTAACGACGATTACATTGCCAAAGATGTATACACACGCGGTCGTCGTGCTTACGGTGCGACAATCGTTGTAAGCAAGGCATTCAGATAGATGTTCTTCCACTCATCGCGATTCACTGTGTTCGGGCCGAGCTCAATGATGGTGAGCCCCGTGACTACGCCAAGATGCCATGCGCTGACGGCTTTTGCATCAATCTCTGGTCGGATCCAGCCTTGCGCGCGCGCATAGTCAAGCGTGGTCACTTGGGCTTCAAAGACCTTTTCTTGCGCTTCCATAATCGCGGCACGTAACGCTGGCCGTGCATATGACGACCCAAGCACATTCAAGCGCACCATGCGGGCATGTGCTCGCTCCGGACGCATCACATAATCAAGCATCTGCACGAGCAGTGCCCTGAAATCTTCTTTTGACTTACAGGAGCGAACACCACCATCCCAAAGTTGGAAAACATCTTGAATCGAGTCCGTGTACCGCTTTGCCTGAGCCTCAGAAACCAGACCATCCCGACTTCCGAAGTAGTGATAGAGCGAAGTGACTGCGATATCTGCCTCACGACAGATTTCCTTGGCTCTCACTGCGACTTCGCCACCTTGCTCAATTGCCTCAATAGCAAGTCGCAGGAGATAGTCCCTTGTGGTTTCGTCACCCTTGTATTTCACTAAGAGAAAATTAGTTGAATTCAGTCTGAGAAGTGGATTCCGAGGCTGGCGAGTAATAGCCCTGAAGTAGCCTTATCGGGTGTTCTTGAGGGGGAAACAGAGCGTAATTGTTGGGCTTGCGGGGGCGATTGCCCTCGCGTCCACAAGTTGTAGCGGTAGTTCTCCAACGACTCGGCTCGTGATTCGAGGAGCCGACGACGTACAGGTGATGACTCCCGACGAAGTCGCGGCGGCAAAAGCTGCCACTGGAGATGTCTCCACTAACGGCGATGCGTCGGGCACAACCATTCCATTAAATGAGGACAATCGTCCACCAGAAGTGAAGCTTTTCTCGGCGTACCAGAAGTTCACGGACTGCTTGACGGCAGACGGATACAAGATTGAGGGAAATCTGCAGGATCCTAATAATCCGGCACTTCAAGATCCTGATTACGTGGCATCACTTCAAAAATGTGCGGCACGAAGCGATATCCTCGGCGCATTGCGTGCATCGCAAGAAGCACAAGCAAAGCTCACACCCGCTGAAGTGCAGGAACGAAATGAAGATTTCAAAAAGATCTCAGACTGCTTGAAGAAACGTGGTTGGACCGTCGAAACCACCGTTGGCGACAACGGGATCATTCAACCTCGGGTGTTTGCTTCCCCAGATGGTGGAATCAACGACCGCGATATTGAACAGTGCATTACTGAAACCGGAATTAACAGCGAGTAGGACATGAAACTTCCGTCAATTAACAAAATTTCTCTACCTGGTGTCGGTGGCAAAAAGCTGCTGGCCGCAATGGCTGCTGTTGTTGTAGTTGTTGCTGCTGTACTAGTTGGAAAATCGCTGGGTGGTGAGTCCAGCGGTGGCACCAATGATCTACTCATTATTCCACGCTCTGTCGAAAAGCGGTCTCTTGAAGACATTCTCAACGTGTCTGGCGAGGTGCGCCGTGACGAGACCAAAAAGATCAACTCACCAGTTGATGGACAAATCAGCGACGTAGCAGTTGAAGATGGCGACACCGTCAACGTTGGTAACACAATTTTCTCTCTCAATGGTCGTGCATCAGTGGCAGTGCCCGGAGAATTCGCGTTTTATCGCTCGTTAGATGTAGGTGATGTTGGCCCTGATGTCACACAACTTGAGCGAATTCTTGTCGCTGCCGGAACTGTGCTTACGCGCGCAGACGATCTCTACACCGAAGAAACGCGCGCTGCCCTTGCCCAGTGGCAACAGATCCACGATTATCCAGCCGCCGTGCCATCCGATGAAAAAACCATCACGGTATCGTTGGGCCAAAATCAGGCCGGATATTCGATCGGTAGCTACAACTCAATTGCTTACGTGATCACCCCAGCCGCATCAAGCACTTCAAGTAATTCTTGGGCCGAACCTTCGGGGATCTCCGTTGGCATGCGCACGATGACTACGACTCCGGTGATCAACATCACTTCAAGTGCGTCAAGTACCAACGAAGGTGGGTCCGTAACTTGGACAATCACGGCCGACCCCGCACCGTCGGCTGACCTAACGGTGAACCTCCAAATTCAGGGATCTGCGACCGGTGGTGCTCGTACAGATTCGTCGCGCGGAGACGACTACAACCAGATTCGGGATTCGATCGTGATCCCAGCGGGCCAAACTTCGGTCACTATTACCCGCTCGATTTTTACTGATCGCGTGATTGAAGATGAAGAAGACATCGAGGTTTCGGTCCAACAACAGTCAGTCGGTAGTTCAACTGAGGCATATACGCTCGGCAACTCCACATCAGCGCGAGTTGTTATTCCGGAAAATGGCGGCGATCTCCGGCGCGTGCTGACTATTCAAGCCTCAGCATCGCGTGTAGATGAAGGTGGGCAGTTGAGCTTTACGGTCAATTCCAGTATTGAATCAAATCAACCACTTGATTTTTACGTGAGTGTGTCTGGAAGCACGTCTCCAAATATTGATTATGTCCGCATCGATCAAGATGACCTACAGATCCCCGCCAACAGCACGAGCGCAACCTTCAATGTAAATGTGCGGGTTGATAACAAAGTTGAAGTTGATGAAACCCTCATAGTCACACTTGTTGCCGATCCGACGGTCTCTGCTGCAGATCAGCCCTATGAAATAGGTACACGCAGTAGCGCAAGTGTTGTGATCTCTTCACGTGATCTACCGGAGCTGACAATTAGTGGTGGTGGCCTCATTCCAAAAGGTGGCTCTGCCACTTTCACTATCAGCGCTGATGCGAATCTTTCCGAAGACACCTCAGTGTCCTACAACCTGAGTGGATCTGCGCAGCCTGGTGTTGATTACAAAGTCCTTAGTGGTGTGGTTGTGATTCCCGCTGGAGCACGATCAGTCACTGTCACCATTAGCACTCTCAAGAACGGTGTGATCTTCCAACCCAGCGACATGCTGGTCGCTAATTGGCCTTCACGGATTGGATCAATAGAGGTGAAGTCAGGAGAGTTCGTGTTGCAGGGCACCACACTTTTCAACCTGACTGAGCCCGAGTTCACAGTCGTTATGAATGTGAGCCCAACTGATCGCGCCAAGCTCGCCGTAAACCAAGCTGCGAAGGTCAACTTCAACTCTGGTGAGACAATCCTTGAAGGTGTCGTTGGCCAGCTTGACGACACTCCTACGGTCGACGAAACCGGCAACTCTTTCTATGAAGGCAAGGTGAGTGTTAATTCGAATCTGGAATCAGTTGATGGGGCGAAGGTATCAATTGACATCATCCTTCAGCTCAAAGAAAACGTGCTTGCGGTACCCGTTGCGGCGGTCTTGCGTGCTGCTGATGGCGACGAAGTCCGAGTTGTAACCGATGATGGAAAACTCACGCGTGTAAAGGTCGAAATCGGCCTGATAGATGGCGAATGGGCGGAAATCATAAGCGGGCTGAAAGGTGACGAACTCGTTGTCATTGACGTCGATCCATCGGCAGATATTTCAGCAAGTGATTGAACGGATTTTCGAATGTCTGAAGTCCTGATGGAACTACGGGATGTCTCCCGTATATATGGTGAAGGTGATGCGGCTGTCTACGCGCTGAATCGCGTATCGCTCAGTGTCTTCGCCGGTGACTTCATCTCGATCGTGGGGCCCTCGGGTTCAGGAAAGTCGACCATGCTTGGGCTCCTTGGCTGCCTGGATGTGCCTTCTTCGGGAACAATCACCGTTGGAGGCGATGAGATCACATCAATGAACGATGCGGGTCGCACCGAGGTACGGGGTCGCACCATCGGATTTGTGTTCCAACAGTTTCACTTGATTCCCCATCTTGATGCTCTCGGGAATGTGGAGACTGCTCTCCTATACCGTGGCTTCAGTAAATTGGAGCGTCACGAACGCGCCATGGATGCGCTGTCAAAAGTCGGGCTCGCTCCACGCGCAGATCACAGGCCCGTTCAACTCTCCGGTGGCGAACAGCAACGCGTGGCGCTCGCACGCGCATTAGTGACCGAACCACGGATTCTTCTCGGTGACGAACCAACGGGTGCGCTTGACACCCGCAACGCGGCGATGGTCATGGAGTTATTTGCTGAACTGGTTTCCCCAGAGCGCGCAATCATCTTGGTTACACACGATCTCGGTGTGGCTGACACCACTGACCGCAAGGTTTCAATGCGAGATGGCAAAATCATTTCCGACGAACGCAAGACCGCGGCTTTCTGATGGCGAAGTTCCGTGACCTCTTTGGCGTGGCCATCAGTGGCTTGTTCGCCCGCAAGACGCGGACCTTGTTATTGATGCTCGGACCCATGATTGGTGTTGGCGCAATTATCGCTGCAGTTGGCTTAACCGATAGTGCCAAAGGGGACCTAAAAAAGAAGGTACGCGAGCTTGGGACCAACCTGATCTTGGTGTCGGCTCAGAGCTCTGTGGGTCAGCAGGACCCCACCCTGCCTCCAGATGCTGCTAATCGCGCGCTTGGAGTTCGCAGTGTGGAGAAGGTATCTGCAATAACCCAATTACAGAACGTGATCGTGCTCCCCTATGAGCGCGCCAGAGAAAAATTTGAAACCGTTCCGATCCCAGTTGTTGCCACTGACACCAAACTTCCTGAAGTTCTTGAGGTGCCGCTGGTGAGTGGACGCTGGATTAATGAATTTGATACGGACACATTGAGCAGGGCGGCCGTGATTGGAATCGGCCTAGCACGAGAATTCAACTACCTACCCGGTGAAATGCGCACAATCGAGTTGAACGGCTACAAGTACGCAGTGGTTGGTGTAATCAACAAGATTGAACTCGAACCCGCGTTTGATAACGCAGTATTCATCAGCACAAAGGCTGCTGATAAAGATTTCGTTCCAAATGACATTGAACCAAACAAGGTATATGTGCGCACAGCGAACGGTGCTGAATCAGAGGCGGCCGATGCTTTGAAGATCGCAATCAGCCTTGGTGGCCCGCAGGAAGTGCAGACCGAGATCAAAGCTGCAGCGCTCGAACTTGCCGCACAGAGCGATCGACAGTTGCAGATGATCGTGATTTCAATGGGTCTTCTGGCAATCATCGTCGGCGCACTTGGCATTGCCAATGTGATGTCGATTTCGGTGATTCAGCGCTCCGCCGAGATTGGAATTCGCCGCGCACTGGGGCATTCACGAAGCATCATCGCCGCCCAATTCCTTCTTGAATCATTGATTGTCGGACTGTTCGGCGGGATTCTCGGTGTGCTGTTGGGTATTGCTGCCATTGGGGTCGGGGTTTGGATTGCGGGTTGGGTTTTTGTGCTCGCCTCTTGGCTCCCAGCTGCAGGCATTGCACTTGCAATCTTCATATCAATTGCTGCTGGCCTTTATCCCTCATCGCGTGCGGCCAAGCTTGAGCCATTAGAGACCCTGCGCCTCGGATAACAAAAGGGTCTCCCGGCAAATAGCCGGGAGACCCTAATGGTTAGCGCAAAGACCGCGCTCGTTTAGTTGTGATTAGTAACGGGCGATTCCGATTCCACCAACTGTTACAAATTTGTTGGTGGAAGTCACGGTAACTGTGAGGGTTCCCGTGATGTTGTTCGTAACGCCAGTGAAGTTGATCGGGATCAATACATTGTTCTGAGTCGAACCCGCCTGAAGGTTGATGTTGAACGTCTTGGTACCCAACTTCACCTGCACAGTGCCGCATCCGTTGCACTTAGTTGCTACCAATACAAACTTACGGCCAGTCACACCAGTCATTGTCAATTTCGCATTCTTTGCCTTAGTCCTATAGGTAGTGCCTACCTTGGTCCAAGCCAGAGAACCACTTGAGCGTTGGATCAGAGTGGAAGTCATGCTCAGAGGACGCGCCACACAGGTTGAAGATGTGGTGTCCAATAATGAACCCGAAGTAACACTTGATCGGAAGCACAGTGTTTGCCCCGCCGCAATTGCGATCCCGCTCTTAGTCTGAGCTGCGAAAGTGCCGTTGGTAGGCGTTACAGATGCGGTCTTTTCGGTACTGAATGCACCAGCTGCGGTCTTGGCGGTTGCGATACTTTTCTCGGTCTTCAAGGTGCTTGTACCTAGAATTCCTGAAGCAGTGTGGCTGATATTCAGCACTGAATCAGTAACAAAGGAACCATTTGAAACCACACTGGTACCAGCGCCTTTGCGCACGGCAAGAGTGTTGCTAACCAATTCACTCACCGCAACCCGCAACGGAACCGGATACGAGAAGGTACCTGTCGAACCAGCGACCGCACTTTGATTGAGGATGTACGCCTCTGGCAAACCCGCGTTTAAGGTCAGCGCTGCATTTGTTGAGTCGTCGATGGCTTGCGTGCCGCTAGAACTGACACTGACACGTGTGGTGGCATCCAATGCGAGATCGCGAATAAAGACGTCTCGCTTTGCATTAGTGTCGCCCAGCACGAAATCAGCATCTCCCGAGTCAAATGACACGAAGCGACAATCACTCGACACGGCCGGGTTCGACACCTCAGTTGCTGATAATCCATCGTTCACGCTGACGACTTCAGTGGTACTAGCGGTGCGATTACGAAGGTAAATTGCATTACTTGCTACCACACTGTCGTCAAGATCATTTGCGTTAGTCATCTTGAACGCAATACACGACGCATCCGAAGTCATCGCTGGCGGGGTGGAACGATCAGTCGTTCCGTTACTTGCCACACCCGCTGTGCTCTTTGACACGTATTCTCGTGTGATCGCGCCAGTGGCCGATTCATCGAATGTGTCGTCGCTGTCAGCATCGCGATTGATCAGAACTACACCCGACTTTCCGCCAGTTGCCTCCACAATATCGGTGCCAGTAGCAACGAATGAGATGAACTTGCCGGTTGAACTGAGAACGGGAAGCTCCCCGCCGCCACCTTCACCACCAGCAGCCAGGCTTGCCGAGATCAACACATTGGTGTCATCAACTGTTGAATGGGCATAAACGTCAATTTCACTATTTATGTCGCCCACTTCGAGGATGTCGGAGGTGTCATATGCAATCCACTCACAGTTGTCACTGATCGCCGCATTCTGCGCAGCATCGAAAACTTCATCAAAGTTTGTGCCGATACTTGCACGGCTCATTGTGACGGCGCCGTCTTGGTTGTACTCGTCGTAAGTGCCATCATCGTCGGCATCACGATCCACCCAGTAGATGTCCTGTGCGCTGTTGTAGTCGTTCTCGAGATCAAAGTCTTCGAGGGTCTGGAATGCAACGATGCGGCCAGAACCGCATATGGCCGGGAGCAACGAGTTGTTACCCGCAAGCCCCTCTGAGCCATCGGGGTAGACACTCACGCGAGTGATGTCTCCAGTGCTCAGCTCGATCACGAATACATCGGTTGCATCATTGGTGTCATCTGCGACGAGGTTTGTGGCGTCTGAAGAGAACACGCCCCACTCACCGTTGCTTGACACTTTGAAGTATTCAATCGCCGCATCAGGAGTTATCCCCGATAGCAGACTCGTACCCGTGCGCAGGCTGGCCGCATTGGCCAACATTGGAGCCACTGTGGTTACCGCAACCGAAGTTGCGGCAACCATCAAGGCTGCTTTGAATTTTGAAGTCATGGTTTTGTCCCGTTCAATCGCTTAGAGCGAGTACAAGTTGTGGCGGCAGGAGGAATCTGGGTATCCGCCAGCGGCATCAGTCTGAGCTGAACGAAGAGGGATCAAACCATAAAGGCGAATAATGCGAGTCGCAGCTCCGCCCTTGCATAGGAAGCCAACTTCGCCGCCCTCGGCTGTTGGTCGCACACCGACCACTGCCAAAGCATCATTGAATGACGGCATGGTGGTTGATCCCGAAGCACCGCGGTATACGAGGTTGTACACGATACGTGTACCTGCGTAACGAGCGGAGGTTTCATTGATCGTGCTGGGTGTTGGCAAAAGTGCCGTAGCTACTTCAGTTGCACGGAAGCGTCCGAACTTCGCGCCATTACGCTTATCGACCTCGATACCCGAAGCCTGGATACGCCAGCGGCTGTAGCCGTAGAAGCAAATTGCGTCGGGCTTGTCGGCATCGGCTACCGCATTGCAATCATGCTCCTGCACGGTCGGGAAGATCGATCCAGGTGAAGAGCAGTTTGTGAAGGCTGAATCAGACGCCGACGTAAGACCAATCAACGTCTGGGCCACATCGGTTGCCGTGCCTGAACCTGGCTGCACGCGGTAGGGCTTGATCGGATTGGCCTTATTCGAATCGCTGGCACCGAGTTCTTCCCAGGTTTGAAACTGTGGGGTATTGGTGCCGGCGTCACAGGTGTAAACCTGGGTCAGTTGCGACTTCAAAAGCGATGTCACGCCATGAGTGTTACCGGTGAAGTAGGTCCAGCCGATTGCGTCAAGCGCGAATCCCCAAGTATCAAAAGACGCCTGCTGTGATGAAGATGGCGCACTTGATGAACGAGCGATGTCGAGACACCCTTCCGGGTTGTTGGTCTCATCAAGGGCGGCGGTTCGACCAGAACCCGATCCATTCGGCGCAACGAGTCCGAGTTCAATCTTCTCATTCACATCGTCAAAATCGCTATCGCCGTTTAGGTCGCGAATGTCAGCAAACGTGGAGTACACGTCGTTCGTGGTGTCTATTGCAGCGTTCGGTGTGGTGTTACCGCTGGTGGAAGTTCCAACGTCAACTGCGCCCTCACCGCCATAAAGGCGCTGCTGCTTGCAGTCGTCATCGCCAGGCACAAATGCGCCTGAGGGCCAACCCATGCGGGCGGCGGCGAGATAACCCTTGGTTGCTGTGTACGAAGCTCCTTGCTCGGAGCCACCGGCGAAACTGCCCGTGCCATCAGCAAGTGGGGTACCACCAAGGTTTGCAGCCACGTGATGGAGCGGCGGAATGTTGACCACCCGATCGCGATCTTTGTTGCCCGACGACTGGTTATACGCAGTAGCGACTGCTTCCATTACGAGCGAGGTCGTATCGGATCCCGCCATTGCGATCACCTTTGTGGACCCGTTGTTCCCACCAGTTTCAGATGAGGTCGTGGCAGATGCTGCCCCTACCCCGATGAACAGCGGTGCTCCAATTGCCGCTGCCGTTGCGGCTGCCGCAACCTTTAGTTTGAGCTTTTTGAGTGACAAGGCTTTCCCTCCATTGAATGTGTGCTTGATGCAACGAGGTAATTCAACTTGATGAAGGTTGCGCGTTCTTGTTGCCAAGGTGAACACCAGTGAAACTCCCGTGAAAGAAAACGGAAAGTTAACTTAGAAATATGACGGCAAGATTCCGATCAACTGATTCGAAACCACATAGAGCACGACCAAGATCACCGGCGACACCATCGGCCATGCACTTCGCAGACCCCAGCGACTCACCGCCCAAATCGCACCCGCTAAAGCCGCGATCAAGATCTGCAGCCAAACAAGCAAACTTCCTGCGTTTTGGTGATTCATATTTGCACCAAGTTCATCAAGTGATACCGGCGAAATCACACTCTTTAAGCCGACCGGGAATGCGGTTCCTTTCTCAGCTAGAGCGAGGACTGAAAGCCGTTTACTGGTACCAAAAGTGCTGGCAGAGGTAACTAGACGGAGTGCATTGCCTGCAGGCGCAAAAGCTGCCGCATCTTCGCCGCCAAAAGTGTCTTTCGATGCAACACGATAAGTAGTGGTGCCCTGAGCACTTACCACCTGGATCTCATCGCCTGGCTCCAGGGAACCAATCTTTCCGAACACACCGCCAAAAGATGTGCGCCTGCCAATCAACACTGAAGTTCCGTATTGGCCAGGCAACGCCGAACTCCTAAGGTGACCCACTCCACGCTGAAGGTCTCGTGATGATGTCCCTTCGACAACTACCTCGTCTACATCAATACTTGGGATTTTGATAATCGCTACTGGAGTTCCCTCTGCTATCGGGCTATCAACTGGTGCACCACCATTTTTCAGAGAGGACCGAAACTCTGCATAAAGCAGCCGTTGGGCACGATCATGCGAGATATCGGAAATGACAAATACATTCAGCATGAACCCAAAAATCAAAACCCCGATAGTTCCTGCACACCATTGCCAACGTCGGGAATTCATTTTTTAGGACCTTTCCGAATCCGTCCCCAGAACGCTCCAATAGAAGACATGATCCCACCTAGGAAGATAAACGGCACGGTCTGAAGGGATTGCCCACGAGGGAGGGTTTCGAGTGCGGGACGACCGACTATCACTGTCGGCGTGCTTGTAGTTGTTGTCGTGACTGGTGTGCTTGTAGTGGTTGTTGTGTCGTAGCTGCCGTAGTCGGTGGTGTCGGGGACATAGACGGTCGTTGAGGTTGTGGATGTAGTTGTGGAAGTTGTGGATTCAGGAATCAGGTTGTCCTGTAGCGACTCGATAACTTCCAAAGTTTGAGACTTTAAATCATCGGGAAGCTCGACATAACCCGGCAGCAAGATGTCCTGCCCTGCCCCAACTGCAAACTTCAAAAACGCCCGCAGGGACTCGTTTTTCTCATTGTCTATACCTTTGGTCGGGACCATCATGTAGTCGACCTTCACCAGCGGATAAGCATCCTCATTAGTGCTGGAGAAATCGTTGACCTTCGTCCCATTGCGCAAGGTGCTCATCGATTCAAAA
>JBIIRE010000135.1:0-4145 GCA_044341655.1 Ilumatobacteraceae bacterium
ATTCAGTGGCTGCTGGTGATCCGGAATGTACGTAACAACCTTGTCCTGCCATTGCACACGGAATCCAAGCGTCGGCCCAACATGTGGCACTGCTCGCGAGGTTACGACAAAGCCATCAATCTTGAAAGTCTCGTCGGTCACTGGTTGATAGGTGATAGTCGCCGCCAACGCATTCAACTCAACCGGAAAAATTGGTGGAGTGATCGCGCGCCGCATTGCTTCTTCAAGATCACAGTCATCTTGTTTTGGCGCAACAACATGCACTTTGGTTTCTTCGTGCAGAAGAGGTGCGAAAAATGGCAAGCCCTGAATGTGGTCCCAGTGCAAATGGGAGAGCAGCACATTCACATTTGCAGGCTTGCCATGGGGCAATGTGCGAGCGAAATAGCGAAGTCCCGTACCAAGATCGAGGATCAGAGGGTTTTCACCGGGCGCAGCAATAACTACGCACGACGTATTGCCGCCGTAGCGTCGCGTTTCGTCACCGTGACACGGCGTTGAACCCCTAACGCCGTAGAACGTGACCCGAAGTTTGTCCGTGCCCCCTATGGGCAAAACGCTAGGCGTGCGCCATACGAGGTGTAAAACGCGCTACTCGTGACTTCGGTCGCAAGCGACCTGAAACGGTGCTGGCTCAGGATTCCCAGACGTTGAGACCGTCATATGGGCGCTTGCGAGCTGGCGCAAAGTCGCGCTTCCACACCATTACCCGGCGGCGGAAGTAACAGACCTCTTTACCTTCCTGGTTGAAGGCCTTTGTCTCTACGGTGACTACCCCACGGTCATTCTTTGATTTCGACTCCTGCACATCGAGAACTCGGGTCTCGGCATGAATCGTGTCGCCATGAAACGTCGGGAACTTGTGCTGCAGGGTTTCGACTTCAAGATTGGCAATCGCCGCACCGCTTACATCAGGAACGCTCATGCCAAGCACTAAGGAGTAAACAAGGTTTCCGACTACGACATTGCGTCCTTGGACACTGTCTTTGGCGAACCAGTCGTTTGTGTGCAGCGGGTGATGATTCATCGTGATCATGCAAAACAAATGATCGTCGTACTCCGTGATCGTTTTGCCGGGCCAGTGTTTGTAAACGTCACCAACTGTGAAATCTTCGAGGCATCGGCCAAATGGTCGCTCATGAGTGGTCATGAAACAAATCTAGTTCGTCAACCGGGTCGATCGAACTTGGAAACTTCGCTTGTTATGTCACGCGGTGCGTAAGTTTCAATCCAGTCGACTCGACTCTGTCGACGTTCGGCTTCTTCAATTGCTACATCTCGAAGCTTCGAAAGCCGCGTATGGCGAGCAATCGAAAGTGGCCCCATGCGCAAGGAGAGATATGCAAGGCCACCAAGCGCGATGGGCATGAAGTATTGGGCGATTCGGTAGAGGTAGACACCAACGGTGGCCGTGCTCTTAGTGAGGCCAAAGCCGACAAGCGTTGGGATGTACAAACCTTCAACGATGCCAAGACCGCCGGGCGTTATAGGTACAACTGCGATGATGTTGGCGAGTCCAAAAGCAACCAACAAACCGTCAAACGCAATCGATCCGCCAAAGGCGCGCAAGAACACCCACAGCGAAGCTGCGTCAAGTAACCAGTTAAGTGCTGCCCAGAAAACGACGCGCCTCATTAGATGCCGATTCTTTGCCAGAGACTCCAATCGTGAACCGAGATGGTTTAGTACTTCGGCTGCACGATCCGGATTGAAGCGTAGGTTTTTGGCAATAGCGCGCACGGCCCGTTCAGCGCGTCCCTGGCCTTCCATCAATCCAAAAACAAGGAGTGCTGCGACCAGCATCAATATGACGCCGACCAATGCTGCGAGTCCATAACCAGCGTTTACACCGCGCAGAGGAATCGAAACAATCAAAGCGATCCAAAGCATGATGTTCAAAACAACCGCAGAACCGACTCCGGCGGTGGCCAGTGCAAATCCAGCATCAGGCCCGCTCACCCCAGAAAGTGTCAACAGCCGATAGCCGAGAGCTGATGAGGCAGCGTTGCCCACAGGCATCACACTTCCTAACGCGCGGGTACTCAACTGGATTCGAAAGAGGCGGAATATCGGAAACTTGTGTCCTTCCTCGGTCAGGGCTGCGCGAGTAAGCATCGAGTAGGAAAACAGCGCGGAAATCTGAAGTCCAAGTCCACAAATCAGGTACCCAGGGGCGACATCTGTGAGACGGTCAATGGCATCTCGGAATCCGGGGATCAACGGAATCACGAAGAACCAGATGAGGGCGAGGGTGATGAAGGTCTTGGCAGCGCGCTTCAGGATCCGTGAACCCTCGCGCTGAGGCGGCTTTTCGCCGTCGGATGTGGTTTGCTCTGACATAAGTCGCCTGTTTGCCACTCTAGGCAATGGCGCTCATTGGGGTGGCGAGTGGTCATTTAAATAGCCACGGCTAGCCTTTTCTCATGCCCTCCACTGCCCTAAGTGACCTCGTGACAGCCACCGAAATCGTTGAAGCCGCATCGTCTTGCGTTGAGGCTGGAATCGCAAGTCTCAAAGCATCGGGCGGTCCCGATGCCAGCCAAGTCCTTGCTTATGACCTCGCCCACATCGCATCAGCCGTAGCAACGGCGCGCGCAATGCTTGACTACGGCAACAAAGGTGAAATTGAATCAAAGATCACATGCGCATTCGTCGCCGATGTGGTGCACGATCTAGTTAGCAAGTTGATTGGGCGTGAGCAGATTTGGGGAGTGGATCCATCGGTACTTGCCAAGGGTCACAACTTCATAACCAAGTACAGAGATCCCGACTTTCTTGCCTCGCTCGCTGATCATCCCGGACCGCGTCATCTCGATTCAGAATTCGAAATGGTGCAGGATGCTTTTCGGGCCTATGCAAACAACGTGCTTACCCAGCACGCCGAACACGTGCACCGAAACAATGACGATGTGCCAGAACCGATCATCTCAGGACTCGCCGAAATGGGTGCGTTTGGTCTTTCAATACCCGTTGAGTACGGCGGTTACAGCGAAGGTGGCGACGGCGAATACCTGGGCAATGTGATCGCAACTGAGGAACTCTCACGTGGATCTTTGGGAATCGGAGGCTCGCTGATCACTCGCCCAGAAATCCTCGCTCGCGCACTGATGAAAGGCGGCACTGAGGAGCAGAAACACTTCTGGCTCTCAAAGCTTGCAACCGCAGAAGTGCTAGCAGCGGTAGCAGTTACCGAGCCTGACTATGGAAGCGACGTAGCCAACATCAAAGTCACAGCGACTCCTGCGAAGAATTCAAAGGGTGAAGACGGCTATGTCATAAACGGCGTGAAGACCTGGTGCACCTTTGGGGCACGCGCCGATGTACTCATGTTGCTGGCCCGCACCGAAGCGGATCGCTCACTTGGTCACCGAGGTCTGAGTCTTTTCATCGTTCCTAAACCACGCGGTGATGGCCATGGATTCGAATTCAAACAAGATGATGGCGGCAAGATGGAAGGCCGCGCAATCGACACAATTGGCTACCGCGGAATGCACTCCTATGAAGTTGCTTTCGATGCATGGTGGGTTGCCGCCGAAAACTTGATCGGTGGGCCCGATGGAATCGGCAAAGGCTTCTATCTCCAGATGGCCGGATTTGAAAATGGTCGCTTACAAACTGCCGCGCGCGCGGTGGGCGTCATGCAAGCTGCCTATGAATCGGCTCTTGACTATTCCCAGAACCGTAACGTGTTCGGGCGCAATGTCTTTGACTACCAATTGACTAAAGCAAAACTCGGACGCATGGCGGTCATCATTCAGGCCTGCCGACAATTCTCATATGCGGTTGCAACGCTGATGGCTAAAGGTGAAGGCACTCTCGAGGCGAGCATGATCAAGGCGTACTCATGCAAAGCCGCTGAGTGGGTTACCCGCGAAGCGATGCAGATTCATGGTGGATATGGATACGCAGAGGAATACCCAGTTAGCCGACTCTTCGTTGATGCTCGAGTGCTTTCCATCTTCGAAGGCGCAGACGAAACTCTCTGCTTGAAGGTGATTTCGCGTCAGCTCGTGAGCTGACCAAGATTCAGCTAGACGACCGTTGCAAGCCTGCACGCTCACCACGAGAAATGAACTTCAGCGCCATCTTGCGACTGGCTTCATCAATCATTTCATCGCCGAACATAACGGCACCTTTGCCTTCAC